>NZ_JAIXHU010000030.1:0-38991 GCF_025671395.1 Paraclostridium sp. AKS73
ACACAGAAGTTAAGCTCTTTAGCGCCGATGGTACTTGGTGGGAAGCTGCCTGGGAGAGTAGGACGTAGCCGCGTAATCTTTTTTATTTTACGTGGATTTGTGGTGGTTGATATTTAGTTTGCGCTTGGGTCATAAAGCTGAAAAGATGCTTTGAATGACCACTACGCTGCAAACTAAATATCAACCACTTTTTTGATGTGTAAAATAAATAAGAATTACGCTTGTACGATATGAGATTAAATAATAAGAAAAGATGCTTTGAATGACCACTACGCTGCAAACTAAATATCAACCACTTTTTTGATGTGAAAAATAAAGAAGGATTACGCTTGTACGATATGGGATTAAATAATAAGAAAAGATGCTTTGAATGACCACTGCATTGCAAACTAAATATCAACCACTTTTTGTTGTATAAAATAAAAAGAGAATTACCTAGTTATGATATGAAATAAGGAGATAATAGAAGATAAACAAGAACAAATGGTTAATATAGGTAAAAACTATTGGTTTTGAGTTTAAAATAGATAAAAACTATTGGAAATGAATTGTCTAATGATGGTAAAATTTAAGAGTATAACAAATCAGGAGGGGAATTATGAAGAAAATTTTATTATTATGTAGTATGCTTCTAGTGGTAACGTTATCTCTAGTTGGATGTGGTAGCAAAGATAAAGAATCTGCTGAAGGTGAAAAGAAATATAATTACTATACAGCAGACCAATTAAAAGAAGCAATAGAAAGTAAAAAAGATATTACACTTGTAGATATACAACCTAAAGAAGACTATGATAAGCATCATATAGAAGGTACTATTCCTACTTATGCTTATCCAGCAGAAAAGGATGAAGAGAAAGCTAAGATAGATACAGTTTTACCTAAGTTAGAAGAAAATGATAATCCTATAATAGTTGTATGCCCAGGTGGTGGAAGTGGAGCTAAAAACACAATAAACTATTTAGAATCTAAAGGGATAAAATCAGACAGAATGTTTATATTAGAAAAGGGTCAAAAAGGATGGCCTTATAAAGAATTATTAGAAAAATAAATTTTAAAGCTATCTATATTATAGGTAGCTTTTTTAAGCTTAACTGAATTATACTTATTGAAGGCTTATTAACAATATATAAAATTTACTTTTAGTAATACACCATGTTCTTAGTATGAAGCTGATTTAAATTATTATAAATTAAATTAAATAAGTTTTAAGAAACACATAGATTGGTATATTAAATATAAGTAATATTAAATAGAATTGGTTATTTTAGTTAAAATTTTAGAATAATTATGATAATTTTAAATTTTATAAGATTTATTTTTAAATTTATGTTTAGTAAGAAAGTCGACGGGTATATATATACTATAACAAGTTAACAACAATTTAGAAACTAATTAAATTAATATATATAAGGTTAAAGGGAGGATTTTAATATGAAAAAATTTGTTTGTACAGTATGTGGATATATACATGAAGGAGAAACAGCACCAGAAATCTGTCCAGTATGTAAAGTTGGAGCAGATAAGTTTGAAGAAATGAAAGGTGAAATGGTTTGGGCAGACGAGCATAGAATAGGAGTAGCTCAAGGAGTAGATCCAGAGATAATAGAAGGGTTAAGAGCTAACTTTACAGGTGAATGTACAGAAGTAGGAATGTACTTAGCAATGAGTCGTCAAGCAGATAGAGAAGGCTTCCCAGAAGTAGCAGAAGCATATAAGAGAATAGCATTTGAAGAAGCAGAGCATGCAGCTAAATTTGCAGAATTATTAGGAGAAGTAGTAGTAGCAGATACACAAGCTAACTTAAAAGCAAGAGTAGAAGCTGAATATGGGGCAACTGATGGAAAATTAAAATTAGCTAAGAGAGCTAAAGAATTAGGATTAGATGCTATACATGATACAGTACATGAAATGTGTAAAGATGAAGCTAGACATGGAAAAGCATTCTTAGGATTATTAAATAGACATTTTGGGAAATAATATATAGAGATTGGATAAATAACTTAAATATATATCTAAAAAATGTGTTTAAAGCAACATATTTTGGGTATATATTTAGGCACTAGGAAAAACGTTAACAAATTATTGTAAATTAACGTAAAAAATTAAAATTATATTAAATATATGGAGGATTTTAAACATGAAAAAATTTGTTTGTACAGTATGTGGATATATACATGAAGGAGAAACAGCACCAGAAGTTTGTCCAGTATGTAAAGTTGGAGCAGATAAGTTTGAAGAAATGAAAGGTGAAATGGTTTGGGCAGACGAGCATAGAATAGGAGTAGCTCAAGGGATAGATCCAGAAGTAATAGAAGGGTTAAGAGCTAACTTCACAGGTGAATGTACAGAAGTAGGAATGTACTTAGCAATGAGTCGTCAAGCAGACAGAGAAGGGTATCCAGAAGTAGCAGAAGCATATAAGAGAATAGCATTTGAAGAAGCAGAACATGCAGCTAAATTTGCAGAATTATTAGGAGAAGTAGTAGTAGCAGATACACAAGCTAACTTAAAAGCAAGAGTAGAAGCTGAATACGGAGCAACTGATGGAAAATTAAAATTAGCTAAAAAAGCTAAAGAATTAGGATTAGATGCTATACATGATACAGTACATGAAATGTGTAAAGATGAAGCTAGACATGGAAAAGCATTCTTAGGATTATTAAATAGACATTTTGGAAAATAATAATTAGATATATAAATAAGCCCTCATATTAGTATTTTTATTTACTAATATGAGGGCTTATTTTATGATTTAAAATAAATTTTATATAAAAAATGAATATATAGTGTGTACTATTTATGAAAAATTTTGGAAGTTTAATACTGAATGATAAAATACTAACAAAAACACATACTTTATAAAATATTTTATGAAGAAATGTTTTATAATAAAATTTAAAATTAAAAAACAATAATATCTTATTTTTAAAAAGTGATATAATAAATTTTATAAAAGGCAAAGGTTTTGCTATACGCAATTTATTATTTTGAAATTTAAATAAATAATGAATTTGAGCAAAGGCGAGGAGGCATATATGAAAGAATTATTAGAATTAAACCCAATAATTTGTGCTATAAAGGGTGATGCGCATTTAGAGGATGCTGCAAATTCAGACGGAGATATTGTTTTTTTACTAAATGAAGATATTCTTACATTAAAAGAAAAGATACAAATTTTACATGAACATAATAAAAAAGTATTTGTTCATATTGATATGATAACAGGGCTTTCATCTAGTCCTATAGCTGTAGATTATATGAAAAAGAATTCAATTTGGATGGCATAATAACAACTAAAACTAATATAGTTAAAAGAGCTATAGAGTTAGATTTAAAAGTTGTTCAAAGATTTTTCTTTATAGATTCTATGTCTCTGGAGAACGCAATTGAAAGTTTAAAGAGAGTAAAACCAGATGCAATAGAAATTATGCCAGGTGTAATTCAAAAGGTAATAAAAAAAATGAACAAAACTTATCCTAACGTACCTATTATATGTGGAGGATTAATTGATAGAAAAGAAGAAATAATTGGTGGATTATCAGCTGGAGCTATGGCTATATCTACTACGGATATTGAGATGTGGTAATTAACAAAAAAGTAGCTTTTTCAATTGATATAGCAGTTTAGTTTATTAAATATCTAACAAAGTATTTTATTGACTGGAAAATGTTTTCGTGATAGCATTTAATTAAATTAATAACTGGCTGGAGATGAGAGAGCCCCCTATAAAAATGATAGGAGCTCTCTGTTTTTTTGCCTTATTTGACTAATTACATAAAATATCAAGGGAGGTATTGAGTTGAAAAAGACTTTATTAGGAGAGTGCATATCTGAATTTATTGGATCATGGATATTGATTTTTATAGGGTGTGGAGCTGTAGCATCTATGGTATTAAGTGGAGCAGATGTTTCTCAATGGGAAATAGGAATAATATGGGGGCTAGCTGTAACAATTGCAATATATGTAACTGGAGCAGTATCAGGAACTCATATAAATCCAGCTGTAACAATTGCATTAATGGTACACCGAGATTTTCCAAAGAAAAAAGTATTACCATATATTATATCTCAAATACTAGGATGTTTTGCAGGAGCAGCAACAGTTTATTTATTATTTAATAAGCTATTCTTATCATTTGAGAATACAAATAATATAGTAAGAGCTGGATCAAACGGACTTACTACAGCAGGTATATTTTCTACTTATCCAAATGCTGCATTAAACTCATTTGATGCATTACTTGTAGAAACTTTCATAACTATGTTATTAGTCATAGTGATATTAGCAGTAGGCGAAGAAAAAAATTCAAACAAACCTATGTCAAACTTAGCACCAGTTTTTATAGGAGTAACAATAGCTATAATAGGAGCTAGTTTTGGAGTATTAACAGGCTTTGCAATGAATCCAGCAAGAGATTTTGGACCTAAGATGTTTGCTGTTTTAGCAGGTTGGGGAAGTGGAGCACTAGGACCTGACATGTATTTTTGGGTACCTATAGTAGGACCTATAATAGGAGCTATTCTTGCAGGATTTGTATTTGATAAAGGCGTTAAAAAGTACATGAATTAAAATACATCAAGGATTTAAAATAAATAATCATTGGAGGCAAAGCGATATGAAAAAATATATGATGGCATTAGATCAAGGAACTACAAGTTCAAGAGCTATATTATTTGATAAAGAAGGAAACTTAGTAGCTACATCACAAAAAGAATTTACTCAATTTTATCCAAAGCCAGGATGGGTAGAACACAATCCTATGGAAATATGGGGAAGTCAAAGTGGTGTAATGAGAGAGGTGTTAGAAACTAATGGCATTAAACCAGAACAAGTTTGTGGTATTGGGATAACAAACCAAAGAGAAACTACTATAGTTTGGGAGAAAAACACTGGTAAGCCAGTATATAATGCAATTGTATGGCAATGTAGAAGAACATCTCAGATATGCGATGAATTAGAAGCTAAAGGATATAAAGATAAAATAAAAGATAAAACAGGATTGATTCTTGATGCATATTTTTCAGCAACTAAGATAAAATGGATACTTGATAATGTTGAGGGTGCTAGAGAGAAAGCTGAAAATGGAGAATTATTATTCGGAACAGTAGATACGTGGTTAATATGGAACTTAACTAGAGGTAAGGTACATGTTACAGATTACTCAAATGCAGCAAGAACAATGCTATATAATATAAAAGAGTTAAAATGGGATGATGAAATATTAGAAATGCTAGATATACCAAAAAGTATGTTACCAGATGTTAAACCATCTAGTTATGTATATGGACACACTGATGAGTATATGTTAGGTGGAGCTCAAATCCCTATAGCTGGATGTGCAGGAGATCAACAAGCAGCATTATTTGGTCAGACTTGTTTTGAAGAAGGATGTGCTAAAAACACTTATGGAACGGGTTGTTTTATGCTTATGAACACTGGAGAGAAGATGGTTGAGTCAAAAAATGGATTACTTACAACTATAGCCTGGGGTGTTGATGGTAAAGTAGAATATGCGTTAGAAGGAAGTATATTTATAGGTGGAGCATCTATACAATGGTTAAGAGATGAATTAAGAATACTGTATGATGCTAAGCAAAGTGAATTCTATGCTGAAAGTGTGAAGGATACTAATGGTGTATATGTAGTTCCAGCTTTTGCAGGACTTGGAGCACCGTATTGGGATATGTATGCAAGAGGATCTGTTATGGGGCTTACTCGTGGAGCTAACAGAGCTCACTTAGTTCGTGCTACACTTGAATCAATAGCATATCAAGTAAAAGATGTATTAAATGCTATGCAAGAAGATTCAGGTTTAGAGCTTAAAAACCTTAAAGTTGATGGTGGAGCTAGTGCTAATAACTTCTTAATGCAGTTCCAATCAGATATACTAAATGTAAGTATAAACAGACCTAAAGTACTTGAAACTACGGCATTAGGAGCAGCATATCTTGCTGGGTTAGCAGTAGGATTCTATGAAAATAAAGAGGATATTAAAAAGTCTGTGTCATTAGAAAAAGAATTTGAGCCAAACATGAGTGAAGAAAAAAGAAACTTATTATACAAAGGATGGAAAAGAGCAGTAAATAGATCTCTTTTATGGGCAAAAGAAGATGAAGAATTTGAAAAAGAGTTGGCTAGTGTAAAAAATTAATTATAAAGTACAGGTAAAAGTTATATAATTAAAGTAAATAGTAAAAACTTAAAAATTTTTAGATATTGGCATTAAGCAATAAAGGAGATCAAATGGGAAAAATACTATTTGCTCATAGAGGAATGTCTACATTAGCGCCAGAAAACACATTATCAGCATTTTCATTATGTAAGGATAAAGGAATAAAATGGTTTGAATGCGACATTGATATTTTAAAAGATAAGACCCTAGTGATAAATCATGATGATACATTAGACAGATGTAGCAATAAAACAGGGTCGTTATATAACATTTGCAAAGATGATTTAAGGCATATAGATGCAGGAAGTTGGTTTGGTGATGACTATATTGGAGAAAGAATACCTACTTTAGATGAGTTAATTGAATTGATAAATAAATATAAATTAAACGTCAATTTTGAATTGAAATCATGTTGTGGAGGTAAAGAATTAACACAAGAACTTATACAGAGATTTGTAGAAGCTTTAAATAAATTAGATGATGATATAAGAGTTATCGTTTCGAGTTTTAACCCATTAATGTTATCTAAATTTAAAGATTTAAGACCCAATATTCCGGTAGGATGTTTATTTGAAACACATAATTTGTATGATGATTGGTCTTCTATAATGGAAATGTGTAGAGCTGAGTATATACACCCACAAAATGAAGGATTAACTAAAGAAATGGTAGAAAAATTTAGAAGTCATGGATATAAAATTAATGTTTGGACTGTAAATGATTTAGCCAGAGCAAACCAATTATTCAATTGGGGAGTTACAGGTATATTTACAGACATAGCGGATAGATTCCCTAAATCATATAAGTATAAACAGGATATTGTTTGTGAAGCAAATATATAATCAAAATAATTTAGGGTAGTGACAGTTAAAATAATCTATGATAATATAGAATTATAAAAGGAAAACGATTTTAAAAAACGAAATATTATGGCGAAGAGATAAGAGAGCCTTCTATACATTGTATAGGGGGGCTCTCTATTTTTTTTTCAAGGAGGCAAAATTATGTATGATATAGCAATAATAGGAGCAGGGATAAGTGGAAGTGCCATAGCTAGAGAATTATCAAAGTATAATTTAAAAACAGTAGTTATAGAAAAAGGAATAGAAGTTTGCCAAGGAACTACTAAGTCAAATAGTGCTATAGTGCATGGTGGATATGATGCAAAGGTTGGAAGCTTAAAAGCTAAGTTAAATATAGAAGGTAATAAATTATATAAAGATTTATGTAAAGATTTAAACGTAGACTTTAAACAAATAGGATCGTTAGTTTTAGCATTTGATGAAGAAGAAATGAAACACGTTAGAGGTTTATACGAAAGAGGATTAGAAAATAAAGCGGCTGGATTAAAAGTATTAAAAAAAGAAGAAGTATTAGAACTAGAACCAAATGTTAATGACAATGTAGTTGGAGCATTACTTTGTGAGAGTGCAGGGATTGTTTGTCCATTTAACTTAAATATAGCACTTATGGAAAATGCTATGTTTAATGGGGTAGATTTAAAACTAGAATCTGAAGTTTCAGACATAGTTAAAGAAGAAGATTGTTTCAATATAAAAATAAAAAACAAAAATGATATAAAAGCTAAATATGTTGTAAATGCAGCTGGAGTTTTTGCTGATAAGATAAACAACATGATAGGTGGAGATGAATATTTTATAATACCTAGAAAAGGAGAATATAAAATATTAGATAAAAGTGAAGGAAAAATTGCTAATCATGTTTTATTCCAATGTCCAACTGAAAAAGGAAAAGGTGTATTGGTTACACAAACTGTACATGGAAATTTATTAGTAGGGCCAAATGCTACTGCTGTAGATGAAAAAGAAGATGTATCTACATCAAAAGAAGGAATTAGTGAAATCGTAAATAGCTCTAAAAAGACTATAGAAAATATTGATTTCAGAAAAACAATAACTAGTTTTGCAGGACTTAGAGCAACTCCAAATACAGGAGACTTTATGATATTTGCATCAAAGAAATGTAAAAACTTTATAAATGTTGGAGGAATAGAATCACCAGGTCTTGCATCAGCACCAGCAGTTGCAAAATATGTTGTAGAAATTCTTAAAGAAGAAGGATTAATGTTAAGTGAAAATAAAAAGTTTGAGTCTAAGAGACATAAGAATAAACCTTTCATAAAAATGACTCAAGAAGAAAAAGAAGAAATTATGAAGAAAGATCCAAGATATAAAAAAATAGTTTGTAGATGCGAAAGTATAACAGAGGGCGAAATTATAGATGCAATAAATTCACTATGTGGAGCTAGAACATTAGATGGAGTCAAAAGAAGAGTAAGACCAGGTATGGGAAGATGCCAAGGTGGATTTTGCGGACCTAAAGTTATAGAAATATTAGCAAAAGAACTTAAAATAGATGTGGAAGATGTTTTAAAAGACTACGAAAACTCTAATACTGTATTAGGAAAATCAAAAGAATTAAGGGGTGAGTTAGTTGAAATATAATGTTGTAGTTGTTGGAGGAGGACCTGCAGGTTTAGGTGCAGCAGTTGAAGCTAAAAGAAATGGTGCAAAAGATGTACTTATAATAGAAAGAGACAGAGAATTAGGTGGGATACTTAATCAATGTATACACAATGGATTTGGATTACATGAGTTTAAAGAAGAATTAACAGGACCAGAGTACGCTCATAAGTTCATAGAAATGGTTAAACAAGAAAATATTGAATACATGCTAGATACAATGGTTTTAAACATAAGTGAAGATAAGACTATAGAAGCTTTAGGTGAAGACGGAATAATAAATATAAAAGCAGATGCTATAGTTTTAGCAATGGGATGTAGAGAAAGAACAAGAGGAGCGATAGATATACCTGGATATAGACCAGCAGGAGTTTACAATGCGGGAGCTGCCCAAAGACTTTCTAATATGGAAGGATATATGGTAGGAAAAGAAATTGTTATATATGGGTCTGGTGATATAGGGCTTATAATGGCAAGACGTATGACATTAGAAGGAGCTAAAGTAAAGGCAGTAGTTGAAATAAACCCACATTCAAGTGGATTAACTAGAAATATTGTTCAATGTTTAGATGACTTTGATATACCTTTAATGTTAAGTACAGGAATAACACATATAGATGGAAAAGAAAGAGTAAAAGGAGTTACAATTAGTAAATTAGATGAAAACAAAAGACCTGTAAAAGGAACAGAAGAATATATAAGTTGTGATACTCTTCTTTTATCTGTTGGACTTATACCTGAGAATGAATTGAGTGTTGAAGCTGGAGTTGTATTAGACAATAAAACTAGTGGCCCTATTGTAAATAATTCTATGTCTACAAATGTAGATGGTGTGTTTGCATGTGGGAATGTTGTCCATGTTCATGACTTAGTTGATTTTGTTACAAAAGAAAGTAAGATAGCTGGAAAGAACGCAGCTCTATATTGTTTAAATAAGTTAAATAAAAATAAAGAAGTAAATACAGTTGCAGACAACGGAATTATATATATAGTTCCTCAAAATATAGATGTTAGTAGCGATGAAGATGTAAATTTATTTATGAGAGTAAGAGAAATTTGTAAAAATAAAAAGTTAGTTGTTAGAAGTAACGATGAAATTATTTTAGAGAAAAAGAGATCTCATATGATACCTTCAGAGATGGAGAATATAAAAATTAGTAAAGATTTATTTAAAGATATTAAAGGTAATATAATAGTTAGTGTAGAGGAGGCATAATTATGAAAAATGTTACTTGTACAGTATGTCCAATGGGATGTTCATTAGTTGTAAGTAAAGTTAATGGAGAATATAAAGTAGAAGGAAACACATGCAAAAGAGGAGCAAAATATGGAGTTGAGGAAGTTACAAATCCAAGAAGAGTTATAACTACTACAGTTAAACTTAGCGGTTCTTACTTAAATTTACTTCCAGTTAAAACTAATGATTCTGTACCTAAAGAGTTAATGTTTGATATTATGAAAGTTTTAGACAAAGTATGTGTATGTGCACCTGTTAATGTGGGAGATATTATAGTTAAAGACATATTAGGAACAGGTGTTGATATTGTAAGTTCTAAGAGTATGGAAAGTATGAATACAAGTGATAAAAATAGTGATCATGAATTAAGAGATTGTATATAATAAAAAATTAATGGACAATAAAAATAACCTTCTTTAGATATCAACATATTTAAAGGAGGTTACTTTTATTGTTAGAATTATTAAAGTGTATAACTTATTTTAGTAATAACTATATAGTTGGTTAAATATACTTAAGTATAAAATAAAAATAAAAATTTTAGAGGAATATAGAAATTTTTATAGAATTATATATAATATATAGAGTATGTGATAAATTATAATTAAATATTAGAGATTATAGGTTTTTTAAAATTAATAGGGAAAGAGGTTAAAATCCTCTGCAGCCCCCGCTACTGTAAAGCTGATGAAACTTTTGGGACCACTGTAAATTTTACGGGAAGGAAAAGGAGTAAAGAGAAGCTAAGCCAGGAGACCTGCCTATAATTGAAAAATTAAGTTCTTCGGGGTGAAGGAAAATAATTGAAAGTATCGTAGTTTAAAATTACTATGTCCACTTTATAATGTTATTAAATCCTAATCCAAAGATTGGGATTTTTTTACGCTTAAGTAAAGTATGCTTACAAAAAACTATAGGTATTCTATAAAATTTAGTTATATTAAAATACTAGGTTTTGGGAGTAAAAATTTTTTGAGCAACGGACGAAGTCGTTGGCGACATGAGCAAAGCGAATTTTTATGTATGCCCTTTAAAACTTAGAATTGATTTAGTCATTTTATCACATGAAACAATAATGTACTAAATAAAAAAGAGAGGGATTTAAAATGAATTATTTAAAATTATCAGTTATAGCAGGGTTACTACTTGTAATCTTAAATCCTGTGACTTCACATGCAATGCACATCATGGAAGGATTCTTACCTATGCAATGGTCTATATTATGGACTGTCGTATTTATACCATTTTTCATATACGGGTTAAAATCAATAAATAAAATAGTAAAAGCTGATCCTAAAAAGAAAGTACTATTAGCTCTAGCAGGTGCATTTGTATTCGTATTATCAGCTTTAAAAATACCATCTTTAACAGGTAGTTGTTCACACCCTACTGGTGTAGGTCTAGGAGCAATATTGTTTGGGCCATCTGTAATGGCAGTAGTTGGAACTATAGCTTTATTATTTCAAGCTATACTTCTTGCACATGGAGGACTTACAACTTTAGGAGCAAATGCTTTTTCTATGGCTATAGTAGGTCCTATAGTATCATTTTTAATATTTAAATTCTGTAAAAAAGAAATATTAGTACAGGAAAAAGTGTATTTTTTCAGCAGCATTAGGAGATTTAGCTACATATACTATAACTGCAACTCAATTAGCATTAGCATTTCCTGATCCAGCAGGAGGTATATTAGGGTCATTAGTAAAATTTTTAGGTGTATTCTTTATAACTCAAATACCTATAGCAATTGCAGAAGGATTATTAACTACATTAGTATACAATTTAATAACACAAAATGAAGAAGGAGTTGTAGAAGATGAGTACAAATTCGAAAGTCAAAACTAGAAATAAAAATATACTATTATTAATTTTAACAGTAATCTTAATAATAACTCCGTTAATATTAAACTCAACTGCTGAATACGGAGGCGCTGATGGAGAAGCAGAATCTTTAATTAGTGAAATAAATCCTAATTATAAACCTTGGTTTAATAGTTTATACGAACCACCTAGTGGTGAGATTGAAAGTTTACTTTTCTCTACTCAAGCAGCTATAGGTGCAGGAATAATTGGATACTTTTTAGGGTATAAAAAAGGAAAAAAAGATAAATGTTAGAAATTGACAACTGTGCATATTTAAATAATATAAAAGATGTAAACCCATTAATAAAACTAGGAATTACATTTATAGGAGTTATAGCTTCTATGCTTACTCAAAATGTAAATATACATATACTTATAATGCTAGTTATGACAGTTTTAATACTATTTATAGCAAGCGTAGATATGAAACTATACATTAAATGTTTGAAAATACCTATGATTTTTTTAATTATAGGTATTGGGTTAAATTTGATTAATATATCATTGAAAATAAAGATTATATATTTAATATAAATATATTAGGATTATATATAGGGACTACTAAATTTGCTGTAAAAAGTTCAGTAAACATATTACTTAGAGCTATGAGTTGTATTATATCAATTTACTTTTTAATACTTACGACTCCATTTAATCAATTAATAATAGTATTAAAAAAACTACATATTCCACATACACTTATAGAATTGATGATTTTAATTTATAGATTTATATTTATATTTATAGAAGAAGCAGAAGAAATATATAAATCACAACAGTTAAAATTTGGATATACGAATTTAAAAACATCTTACAATTCAATGTCATTGCTTATAAAAACATTGTTTTTCAGAATGATGAGAAGATATGAAGATATGAGTACATCTTTAGATATAAAATTGTATGATGGTAAATTTCACGTATAGGAGACTAAAATGTTTAAAGTAGAAAACTTAACATATAAATATGAAAAAAATAATAAAGCATTAGACAATATAAGTTTAGATTTTTCAAATGGGAATATGATTGGAATAATAGGTTCAAATGGGTCAGGGAAGTCAACTTTATTTATGAATTTAATGGGTATATTAAAACCTTCATCAGGAAAAATTCTTTATGAGGGCAAAGAATTAAGTTATAAAAAGAAAGATTTGTATAACTTAAGAAAAGATGTAGGTATAGTATTTCAAGATCCAGATAAGCAGATATTTTATTCAAGAGTATATGATGATATTGCATTTTCTTTAAGAAATATAGGTTTAGAAGAAAGTGAAATTAATAAAAAAGTTTATAGAGCATTGGAATTGGTTAATGCTATAGATTTAATAGATAAACCAGTACATTTTTTAAGTTATGGTCAGAAAAAAAGAGTAGCTATAGCATCTGTTATAGCTATGGAAACCAAGTTGTTTTATTAGATGAGCCAACAGCTGGATTAGACCCAATAAGTACGAAAGCTATTATAAAAATATTAAAAGAATTATGTGAAAAGGGTGTAAAGGTAGTTATATCGAGCCATGATATGGATTTAATATATGACCTTTGCGACTATATATATGTTTTAAATAAAGGTAAGATAACTATTGAAGGAAATTCTAATGAAGTTTTTAAAGATGATTTGAAAATTAAAGAGGCAGGATTAAATAGTCCATGGCTTGTTAAAATACACAAAAACATGAATTTACCTTTATTTAGAAAAGAAGAGGATTTATACGGTTATTTTAATAAAATATGTATAAATTCTATTAATAATTAGCCCCTAATCTTATTAAGTTAAGATTAATATATATATAATAAATAAATACCTTTAGTCTAAATTTAATCCTTGGATATATATCTGAGGATTTTTTTCTTTGTAGAAAAATTTAAAAAGTGGATATGATTAACATGGGCTTTTAATAAATTTGAATAAATATAGATAATAGATTAAAATATACATATAACATATACAATCAGGAGGTAATGATGGATATAGATTCACTAAACCCCGCCCAAAAAGAAGCGGTATTAAAAACAGAAGGGCCAGTGCTTATATTAGCAGGAGCTGGTTCAGGAAAAACGAGAGTTTTAACAACAAGAATAGCTCATCTTATGAAAAATAAAGGAGTACATCCTAGTAATATATTAGCAATAACATTTACAAATAAAGCTGCAAATGAAATGAAGGAAAGAGTTGAAGAAACTATAGATTCGGATGTTAAAGATATGTGGATAACAACTTTCCATTCATGCTGTGTTAGAATGCTTAGAAAAGATATAAATAGAATCGGATATAATAGATCTTTCGTTATATATGATAGCTCAGATCAAGTTACTTTAGTTAAAGATTGTTTAAAGGAATTAAACTTAAGTGATAAATCTTTTGAACCTAAAGCAGTTATAAGTTACATTTCTGGAGCAAAAGACAAATTATTAAGTCCTAAAGAATATAAAGATATGCATAGAAATGATGCGAGAATGAGTAAAATTGCAGATGTATATACTTTATACCAAGATCGTTTAAAAAGAAATAGTGCACTAGACTTTGATGACTTAATAATAAAAACTGTTGAGTTATTAAAAAAGGAAGAAAGTGTACTAGCATACTATATAAATAAATTTAGATATATAATGGTAGATGAGTATCAAGATACAAGTAAAGCTCAATATGAATTTATAAAGTTGTTAGCCAAAGAGCATCAAAACATATGTGTTGTTGGAGATGATGACCAAAGTATATATGGATGGAGAGGTGCAGATATAAGAAATATACTTGAATTTGAAAGAGACTATGATGATGTTCATGTAGTAAAATTAGAGCAAAATTATAGATCAACTCAAGTTATATTAGATGCAGCCAATACGGTTATATCTAATAATATAGAAAGAAAGAGAAAAAAACTTTGGAGTGAGCAAAAAGAAGGCGAAAAGATTAAGATACAGGTAACATCAGACGAGATAGAAGAAGCAGATTTTGTTGCTGATAATATATGGAGAATTCATAGAAAACAAAACAAACCTTTTAAAGACTTTGCTGTATTATACAGAGCGAATGCACAAGCTCGTGCTATAGAGGATGCTTTAAATAGAAGTCAAATACCATATAATATATATGGAGGAACTAAATTCTATGAAAGAAAAGAAATAAAAGATTTAGTTGCATACTTAAGAGTTCTTCAAAATGTCCAAGATGATATATCTTTAAAGAGAATAATAAATGTTCCTAAAAGAGGAATTGGACTTAGAACAATAGAAAAAATAGAGGATAGAGCTAGTTTAAAGCAAGAGAGTATATTCTCCGTTCTTTTAGATGTAGATACTAACTCTGATATATCTACAAAAGCTAGAGCAAATATAAATGGATTTGTAGATTTAGTAGGAACTCTTAGAGTAATAAAGGATGCTTATTCAGTAAGTAAACTTATAGAAAAAGTTTTAGATGTTACTGGATATTTAGATGAACTTGAAAAAGATAAAAATGAAGACGCTCAAGACAGAATAGACAACTTAAAAGAGTTTATATCAATTGCTATTGAATTTGAAAATAGTAGTGAAGAAAAAGATTTAGAAACATTTTTAACTAATGTAGCTCTTACTTCAACAGAAAGTGATGATGAAGAAAATGACAGAGTATCACTTATGACAATCCATACATCTAAGGGACTTGAGTTTCCAGTTGTTCATTTAGTTGGTATGGAAGAAGGATTATTCCCTATATCTAGAGCAGTAAGATCTATGAGTGAATCTGATATAGAGGAAGAAAGAAGACTTTGTTATGTTGGGATAACAAGAGCTAAAAAAGAACTTTTTATGACACTTACAAAGAAAAGAACTCTTTATGGAAAAACTAATCCATCTATACAATCTAGATTTATGGAAGAACTTCCAGAGGAGTGTATAGAAAAATTAAATAAAGAAGAACATGAATTAAGCTACTCTAAAGCTAATTACAATATATTAGATAAATATAAGCAAAAATATATGAAATCTATGAACAAGGCTAGTGTAGCAAATAAGGTAAATGCCACTATAAAAGAAAGTAAACCAGAACCTACATCTGATGATATAAAATTAGGTTCAAAGGTTTATCATCCTAAGTTTGGGGTAGGAACTGTAGTAGCAGCTGTTGGATCTGATTTAACAATAGCTTTTAATAATCAAGGTATAAAGAAGATAAATAAAGAATATACGACACTTGATTTATTATAAAATAAAAGTTTTAAGGGGGAGTTGTAATGAATTCAAAAGAATTTGCAAGAAACTTAATAGGGTTTATAGAGAAAAGCCCTACAGCTTTTCACTCAGTAGAAACATCTGAAGAGTTATTAAAATTAAATGGGTTTAAAAAACTTGACTCAAGAGAAGCATGGAAACTAGAGCAAAATGGAAAATACTATACAACTAAAAACTCATCAGCAATAGTTGCATTTACAGTAAATACTAATAATCTAAAAGAAGATGGATTTAGAATAATAGGATCACATTCAGATTCTCCGTCTTTTAGAGTTAAGCCAAATCCAGAAATGGAAGTTGAAAAAACTTACTTAAAATTAAATACAGAATGTTATGGAGGTCCTATACTAAATACATGGTTAGATAGACCGTTAGCGATAGCAGGAAGAGTTGTACTTAAAGGAAAAAGTGTATTAAGACCTGAGGAAACTTTAGTAAATATAAATAAACCTATATGTATAATTCCTAATTTAGCAATACACATGAATAGAGAAGTTAATGAAGGGGTAGCTCTTAACAAGCAAAAAGACATGTTACCATTAGTGGGATTATTAAATGATTCTCTAGAAAAAGATAACTTCCTTTTAAAAACTATAGCTAAAGAATTAGGAAGAAAAATAGAAGAAATTATTGATTTTGATTTATTTTTATACGAATATGAAAAAGGAATGTTAATAGGGCCTAACGAAGAGATGATATCTTGTGGAAGATTAGATAATCTTTCAATGGCGCATGCTAGCTTACATGCACTTATAGATGCTAAATCATTAAATGGAGTAAATGTAGTTGCTGTATTTGATAATGAAGAAGTTGGAAGCTCAACTAAGCAAGGTGCTGATTCTAATATGTTATTAAATGTATTAGAAAGAATATCTTTATGTTTAGGTCAAAATAGAGAAGAGTTTTTTAGAAGTTTATATTCTTCATTTATAATATCTGCAGACCTTGCACATGCAGTTCATCCAAATGTAGGAGAAAAGCATGATCCAACAAATAGACCTGTTATGGGGAAAGGGCCTGTTATAAAAATAAATGCAAACCAAGCTTATACTAGTGATAGTCAATCTATAGCTGTGTATAAAACTATATGTAAAGAAGCAGGAGTAAACTGCCAAGAATTTGTTAATAGATCTGATGTAAGAGGTGGAAGTACAATTGGACCTATATCATCTACGCATATAGATATACCATCTGTTGATGTTGGAAGTCCAATATTAGCTATGCACTCTATAAGAGAATTAGGATGTGTAGAAGATCATATGGATATATACAAAACTTTTAAAAAGTTTTATGAATTATAAGATTTAAATAGATAAATTAAAAGGGGGGATGTATAAGAGGCTTTTACCTTTATACACCCCCTAAATTTATTATATAAATAAAAACTTAGGTTAGGAGTGAATTAGCATGAAAATAGGATTATGTTTAGCTGGTGGTGGAGCTAAAGGAGCCTTTCAAGCAGGTGTAATATATGGATTATATGAAAGAGGTTTAGACTTTGATTTAATATCAGGAACTTCAATAGGAGCAATAAATGGTTATTACATATACACAAAAAATGTTAACAAGTTGAAAGAAATGTGGATAAATATTCAGACAATTGGTGAAAACGGTGTCAAAATAGTTGATAATACTGTGGATAACTCTTTAGCAATTGATTTATTAAGCAAACTTGAGGATAACTCTAAAATTAAGAAAAACTTTTATGTAAATTATATACAAATTGATAATTCAAGAATGAATGAAGTTGTAGTAGATATATCAAAAGAAAGTTATGAGCAAGGCCTAGACAGTATAAAATATAGTTCACTGCTTCCTTTTAGACCTTCGAAAGATTTAAGTCCATCGGAACAATTTAAAAAAGATTTAATAGATGGAATATATAATGGATATAAATTAGATGGAGGAATGATAAATAATACGTTACTAAAACCATTGATAGATGAAAAAGTTGATAAAATTGTATTAATAACTATGAATAAAGATTTTGAAGTACCAGATTATGTAAAGCAGTCATATAAGGAAGAAAATATAATTGTAGTAAAACCTAATATAGAATTTAGTAAAAATGCTACTTTAAATTTTGAAGGAGAATTTTGCAAACAAATTTTTAATGAAGGATATGAAATATCTAAATCTTTAAATATTCTAGGCTAATAAATGGGAATTAGGCTCAAAATGTTGAATAAATCTGCATATGCTAGTATAATAAAAAGGTTCTGAATTTGAAATATAAAAATGGAGTTGATATAAACTATGGCAACTAAAAGAATTGCTGTACTAGGTGGGCCTAGATGTGGAAAGACAACATTAATACAACATTTATACGTTGAAATGAAAATAGCAGGCTTAGATGTAGGTTATGCTTTAGAGTACTCAACAGAATATTTAAGAGACAAAGGCATGATAGAAACTATATCTGAACAATATGGTATATACTTAGGTCAAAAGAAAATAGAAGATGATTTATCAGGGTTTGAATATGCACTAACTGATTATGCTACATTTGTACCATATGTATATGGAAGATTTATGTTAGGTGATAGAAAAAGAACTAATAAAGAAATTCAAATTTTAAAAGACTTATATTGTCTAGCTATAGAAGATATACAAAACTATGATATGATAGTTTATGTTCCAAGACAATTTGGATATGTTAAAGATGGAGTTAGATGGCAAGATGAAAGTATTGCTATACAAATAGATGAAGCTATATTAAGTTTCTTAAAGTCTGAAAATATAAATTATGTAGAAGTATCAGGATCTACTAAAGATAGAGCAAAACAAATTTTAGATTTATTAGATATTAAATACGAAGAAACTGAATTGTTAGATTCAACTGATGAAAAATAGGCTGCTTAAATAAGTAGCTTATTTTTGTGATTTTTTATTATTATTGGTATATAATATAAAATGAGAATAAAAAAAACTCATAAGAAAGGAAGTACATAAAATGGAAAATAAGAACCCTATAGTAACTATAGAAATGGAAAATGGAAAGCAAATAAAAGTTGAGTTATATCCACATATAGCTCCTAATACTGTTAAAAACTTTGTATCTTTAGTAGAATCAGGATACTATGATGGAGTTACATTCCACAGAGTTATACCTGGATTTATGATACAAGGTGGATGCCCTGATGGGAATGGAATGGGTGGACCAGGATATTCAATAAGAGGAGAATTCACTCAAAATGGACACACTAATAACTTAAAGCATGATAGAGGAGTTATATCAATGGCTAGAACAATGGCTCCAAACTCAGCTGGATCACAATTTTTCTTAATGCATGCTAATTCTCCACACTTAGATGGACAATATGCATCATTTGGTAGAATAATTGAAGGGATAGAAGTTGTTGATGAAATAGCTTCTGTAAGAACAGATAGAATGGACAAGCCTCAAACTCCACAAGTAATGAAAAAAGTTACTGTTGAGACATTTGGAAAAGACTATTCAGACGTAGAAAAAATGTAGTGAATAGATTGTAGGATTGTATATTGATTTCCTTTACACGACAAACTGCGTTTGTAAGTGTTACGAAAGATCCTAACTCAATCCCACTTTGCTTTTATGGATGAGAAGAGTGAAGAATATAAAGGAAGAGAGATTCTTAAATTTTAAGAATCTCTCTTTTTAGTTTTGTTAATTATTTTATAGTTAAAAAACATAATTATATAGATTATTATTTGTATTTTCTATATTTATAGAAAATGAAAAGTAAGTGTAGTAGAATTAAAGCGACATAAATTGTAAAAGAATGATTTATAATACATTGTTTTCAATTAAATTCAGATAAAGGGGAACTGATTATGAGCGATTATAAAGATGAAATGAATGCAATTGAAAGAAAAGCAGCGTACTTTAGAGGGGAAAGAGTAGATAGATTACCTTGCAGTTTAATGTTTGAGGAAACTGCAGCGGTTTATGCAGGTATAGATGTAGAAGAATATTATTTTAATTCTGACAAAATGTTAGAAGCTGAAAAATATATAGTAAGGGAACTTGGAGTAGAGAGTGCTGGAATTAATGTTACCCTAAGAGGTATGGGTGAAGCGTTTGGAAGTAAAATGGGATATAATTCAGATAGGGCATCGCATTTAATCGAACCAGCATTAAAGGATTACAAAATGTTACAGAACATGGATATAGTAAATCCATTAAAGGATGGAAGATTACCAATAATACTGGATTCTTTAGGAAAAATAAAAAAGAATTAGGAAAAGAAGTAAGTATCGGAAGTGGGGTATCAGGTCCGATTAGTGCAGCTTCAGCTGTTAGAGGTACTACAAATTTAGTTAGAGATATGATTAAGGATAAAGAAAATGTACATAAATTATTAGATTTAATGACAGAGTGTAATTTAGCTTATGCAAAAGAAGTATATGAACGTTATGGACTAGTTTGTGGAATTGGAGATCCAATATCTTCGGCTGATTTAATAAGTCCGAAACAATTTAGAGAATTTGCAAAACCATATCTTGAAAAAACCATAAATGGAATTTATAAAATTACTGGACAGAAAACAACATTACATATTTGCGGGAAAACAAAAGGTATATGGGAAGATATTGCAGATATGAATTTGTCTGCATTCAGTGTAGATAACTGTGAGGATATAGAACTTCTTAAAAATGTAATTGGAGATAAAATGTGTATAATAGGAAATATAGATCCTGTATCAATAGTAAGGAATGGATCTATAGATGATGTATATTCAAGTGTAAAAGAATGTATAGTAAAAGCTAGTGATAGTCCTAATGGATATATAGTAGCTTCTGGCTGTGATATACCTGCAGGAGCTCCTATAGAAAATATAAAAGCAGTAACAGAAGCTACTAAGAAATATAGTAAGGGAATAAAAATCGGAGAGCGTGCTGATTGGAAATAATAGTATAATAAATAAGAGAGAGGTTTAAATCTCTCTCTTATTTATTATACTATTATTTTTACACAAAAACAGTATTTAATAAAATAGGGAGTAGAGATATTAATATCTCTACTCCCATAAGTTTACTAAATATTATATATTTTTCTTAACAGCTTCTGTTAAATTTGGAACTAATTGTTTCTTTCTAGAAACAGCTCCTTCAACAAATACTCCTTGAGAAGCATTAACTCCAAATGCATCAGATATTATTTTATCTTCAGCTTTGTATATTAGATAAGATCCTTCTTTTATTATATCAGTAATAGCTAATACTAACATATCAAAGTCAGTGTTGTTTATATAGTTTAAGAATTCATCTTGCTTATTAAGAACAGCATCTATGTCTAAAGTAAATACTTGTCCTATTCCAACTTTTTTACCTTCCATATCAAAAGGTTTGAAATCCATATTTACTATTTCTTCAACAGTAAATCCATCTAATGAAGAACCAGCTTTAAACATATCCATAGCATATTTTTCAACGTCTACTTTAACTATTTTATTTAATTCTTCAACAGCTTTTTTGTCCATATCTGTAGTAGTTGGAGATTTGAATAATAAAGTATCTGATAGTATAGCAGACATTAATAATCCAGCTATCTCATAAGGTATTTCTATATTATTTTCCTTAAACATTTGAGTTATTATTGTACAAGTACATCCAACTGGCATTAATCTCATTGATAAAGGAGTAGAAGTTTGCATTCCTCCTAATTTATGATGGTCAACTACTTCAACTAATTCTGCATCTTCTAAGCCATCTATACTTTGTCCGTATTCATTATGGTCTACTAGAACAACTTGAGGTTTACCTTCTAGTACTAAGTTAGCATCATCCTTGCATATATTTGATATAGAAGATAATACAGTTGGAGCATCCACTTTGAAGTAGTCTAAAACATATTGAGCTTCTTTTCTTACTTCACCTAAAGCGTAAGCTTTAGCTGTATTTCCTAATTGATTTTTTAAGTATGTTAATGATATTGATGAACAGATAGAATCTGTATCTGGGTTTTTATGACCGAAAACTAATAAAGTCATTTTAAATCTCCTTTCATATTTAAAAAAATTTATGGATTAATTTTTCTTAAGTTAACAAAATTAAAAACTTTAATCGTAGCTTATATTATATCAAAAGGAGGGAAAAATTTGCTACAAAAACACAAAAAAATTAATAAGAATAAACTTTTAATACTGTTTATATTTATAGGTATTTTAATAGGGGGGATAATTTCATCAAGACTAATTTTTCCGAAAAACCACCACAGGATACATCTAAGGTATTAAATACAATAGAAAAAGTAGCAGAACTTTCAACTTCTAAGTACAATTATAGCAATATAGTTACTATTACTAAGGATAAGAGTTTTAAAAATATTAAAATCCCATTCACAGAAAAATCTTTTATTATAAAGTATAATGGTATAGTAAAGGGTGGCGCAAACTTAAAAGACATAACAATTGCAAATAATACGAGAAATTCAATAACTATAAACATTAATAAGTGGGGTATAATAGAACACTACATAGATGAAGAAAATATATATATATATGATGTGAAAATGCATTGTTCAATAGAGTTGAGGTAAATGAGGTTTTAAAAGAACTGTCTAATAGCAAGAAAGAATATGAAAAGAAAGTTATAGATGAGGGATTTTTGGAGGAAGTTAAAATTAGTATAAAGAAAAATTTAGAAGGTAATCTAAAGAATTTAGGATACAAAGAGGTTATTATAAACTTTAAAGAATAGTAATATATTAAAAAAATAGAGCTGTTGATTTAATAATCAATAGCTTTATTTTTATACAAAAAATTACATAGGATAGATTTTTAAAATGTATTTTAAAAATATTTTAGAAATAGATAAAAAATTAACGAAAAAATATTGACAATTGTTTTCTCAGGATATATTATATAAACATAAAGTTTGTTAATTAACTAACATTGATATAAATCAACTAATATCTTGGGAGGATTTTAAAATGACTAAAGAAGCTAAAAAGGTAGTAAATATAAATGGTTCGAAAGAAATGACAGCATCTGAAAAGGTGGATAACTTAGTTAAAAAAGCTAATATAGCTAAGGCTGAGATGCTAAAATTAGATCAAGAAGCTATAGATAACATTGTTAAAGAAATGGCAATGAAGGGGCTTGATAAGCATATAGAACTTGCACAACTTGCTGTAGATGAAACTAAAAGGGGAGTTTTTGAAGATAAAGTAACTAAAAACATATTTGCAACTGAGTACGTTTACAATAGTATAAAGTACAAGAAAACAGTTGGTGTTATAGAGGAAAATGAAGAAGAAAATTATAAGTTAATAGCAGAACCTATAGGTGTTATTGCAGGAGTGACTCCTGTAACAAACCCAACTTCAACAACTATGTTTAAATCTATAATAGCTATGAAAAGTAGAAATCCAATTATATTTAGCTTCCATCCATCAGCACAAAAGTCTTCATCTGAAGCTGCTAAGATCGTTAGAGATGCAGCTATAGTAGCAGGAGCACCAAAGGATTGTATTCAATGGATAGAAGAACCATCAATTGAAGCTTCAAATGCTTTAATGAAAAATGATGGAGTGTCATTAATATTAGCAACAGGGGGACCAGGTATGGTTAAAGCTGCATACTCTTCTGGAAAACCAGCATTAGGAGTTGGAGCAGGAAACGTACCATGTTATATAGAAAAAACAGCTGATGCAAAACAAGCAGTAAACGATTTAATATTATCAAAAACATTTGATAATGGTATGATATGTGCATCAGAACAAGCTGTAATAATAGATGAAGAAATATATGACGAAGTAGTAGGATTAATGAAATCTTATGATTGCTATTTTGTAAATAAAGAAGAAAAAGAGTTATTAGAAGGATTAGTTATAAACAAAGAAAGTTGTACGATAAATGCCGATATAGTAGGACAAAGTGCTTATAAGATAGCTCAAATGGCAGGTATAAAGAATACACCTAAAAATGCAAAAATATTAGTTGCTGAACTTGAAGGAGTTGGGAATGACTATCCACTATCTAAAGAAAAATTAAGTCCAGTATTAGCTTGTTATAAGGTAAAAGGATATAAAGAAGGAATACAAAAATGTGTAGAAATGACAGAGTTTGGAGGTCTTGGACATTCTGCAGTTATACATTCAAATAACGACGATATAATATTAGAATTTGGTAAAAAGGTTAGAACAGGTAGATTACTTGTAAATGCACCTTCAACTCATGGAGCAATAGGTGATATATATAATGTAAATATGCCATCATTAACGTTAGGATGTGGATCTATGGGGAATAACTCAACAACAGACAATGTGTCAGCAGTAAACTTAATAAATGTTAAAAAAGTTACTATGAGAAGAAATAACATGCAATGGTTTAGAATACCAGAAAGAGTTTACCATGAGTTTGGATCAGTTAGCTATTTAGAGAAAATGGCAGATACTAATAGAGTTATGATAGTTACAGATAGAATGATGGTTCAATTAGGATATGTAGAAAAGTTAACTTATCATTTAAGAAAGAGAAATAATCCAGTTATGATTGAAGTATTTTCAGATGTAGAACCAGATCCATCAGTAGATACTGTATTAAATGGTGCAAATATGATGAGACAATTTAAACCTGACACTATAATAGCTTTAGGTGGAGGATCATCAATGGATGCAGCTAAAGGTATGTGGTTATTCTATGAAAATCCTGAGGTTAACTTCGATGATTTAAGGCTGAGATTTATGGATATAAGAAAGAGAGTATTTAAGTTCCCTAAGTTAGGAAGACAGGCAAAAATGGTAGCTATACCTACAACTTCAGGAACAGGTTCAGAAGTTACATCTTTGCAGTAGTAACGGATAAAGTTAATAACGTAAAATATCCTTTAGCAGATTATGAGTTAACTCCAGATATAGCAATAATAGATCCTAACTTTGTTATGACAGTTCCTAAAGCTGTTACAGCAGATACAGGAGTAGACGTATTAACTCATGCAATAGAAGCATATGTTTCAGTTATGGCTACTGATTATACAGATGCATTAGCTATAAAAGCTATACAAATGGTATTTGAATACCTTCCAAGAGCATATAAAGATGGCAGTGATAAAGAAGCAAGAGAAAAAATGCACAATGCATCATGTATGGCAGGTATGGCATTTGCAAATGCATTTTTAGGAATAAATCACTCATTAGCTCATAAATTAGGGTCAGAGTTCCATATATCACATGGTAGATCCAATGCAATATTATTACCATATGTTATAAGATATAATGCGACTAAACCAACTAAGTTTTCAGCATTCCCTAAATATAAATCATTCGTAGCTGATAAGAAGTATGCTGAAATAGCAAGATACTTAGGGTTAAAAGCTAAAACTGCAGAAGAGGGAGTTGCTAGTTTAATAGATGCTGTAAATAAATTATTAGTTGAACTTAATATACCAAGAACAATTGCTGAATGCGGAGTAAGTGAAAAAGATTTTACAGCTGCAGTTGATAAGTTAGCTTTAGATGCATTTGATGATCAATGTACACCAGCTAATCCAAGATATCCACTTGTATCAGAATTAAAAGATATATACTTAACTGCATTTGGAAAAGTTGATAAAAAATAAGAAATGAGAATTTTCAGAAAATAAATTGACTAGTGAAGAATGGTATACTATACTTTGATTATAAGTAATAAATAAAGGGGCCTATTAAGGCCCCCTTATTTATTTGCAATTATAGTGCTTGTTTAGTAAAAATTACTTTTTCCTTATCGTTTTTAATAGATATACTTGAATTTGAGTAATCAATTTCAAAGTTTGCGAATGCAGAGAATAAATCAATATCTCTCATAAGATGCACTGTCATTAAATTATTTAATTTATTGAATCTAAGTATTATTGATCTAACGAATGGAAATTGTAACCTTGATGCAAAGAAGATGCTACTATCGCCACAATCTATATCTAAGCTTCTATAATTAATATCAATAAATAAATCTATATCGTTATCTTCCTCTCTTATAATTCTATAGTCAAATTCTGTATCTAAATTTAAATTTCCTATTTTAATCATAAACAACAACTCCTTAATAGTTATTAATAAACTATTATACTCCAAAAATTTTAAATATCAATATTATAATAAAAAAAGAGCTTTCATCGGGGGAACGAAAGCTCACAATTGGGGAGATTGAGTTAAATATTGTTTAAATATTTATATATTATATTATTACCTCAATTTTAAGTTTTATAACACAAAATCAAACTCCTCAAATTAAGGTAGAAGAATTATTTTTTATTTATAAACTTAGGGCCTAAGTATTTTTTTATATCTTCTTCTGAAGAAAAGTCATCTAATAGTATTTCTCTACCGCTATCTTCTAATATTACTAAAACTTCGCAATCACCTTGTAAGAAGAATTTTCTAACAGTATCTTCTCTTACTTCCCTAACTTTAGTTACGTTTTTTTTCTTCTTTTCATAATCTTTTGTATAGTAACTTTCCATCATATTTATAACTTTTGTATATCTATTCATATAAAAGTACCTCCTAATAAGTTTCGAAAAAATATGTTATAATAAGTGTTTGTATTAACCTAATAATTATAACAAGGAGTATTAATAATGGCTAGCCTAAAAAGATTGATATAGAGAAAAGCATAAATTTTGCAAAAGAAAATAAGTTAATAGATGAGTTAAATAAAGTATATGAATCTGTACCTAATGGAAGTTGTACAGGGTGTGGTAATTGTTGTATGGAATCAGTAGGTATAAATTTAATTGAATTTATAAATATATACCATTATTTAAGCCTTGATGAAGATTTAAGAAAAAAATGTTTGAGCAAGGTTATAGATTATTATCTCTTAGAATATGTAAAAAAGAGTCCTTGTCCATTTAAAGATGAAAATAATAGATGCTTAATTTATGAAGTGAGACCTTTAAATTGCAGAATATATGGACACTGGACAAAAGAGGACTATAACTCAAACTTAGAAAATATAAGTAATAGAAATAAAGAGTATGCATCTTTAATAAAAGATAAATATAAATTTGAAATTAATAATGATGTTGTGAATTTTAAAATAAATTACTGTGAATCATTTAAACCAAATGATAGATATTTGAGAAAAGATGAAAGACTTAACTTTGCAGATTCTATGATGGTATTAGATTCGAAAATTTATTCAAAAGGAATAATGAATATAGAATTCAAGGATAGAGGTATCGTAGAGTATTTTATAGAATCATTATTATACGAAGATACAGCTTATAACATAAAAATAAGAGTATCAAAAGATGAGAGCGTTAGAAAGTGTGCTTTAGATAGATTAAAAACAATAGTATTGTAAGGTGATTCTAATGAGATTTAAAAATATAAAAGGAAACTCTTTTTACATAAGAGGAGGAACAAACACTGGGGTTTATGTGTTTAATGATAAAAGTGCTTTGATTATAGATCCAGGGCTTCCAGGTGTTAGACCTAGAAATATAATTAGAGACTTAGAAAAAGAAGGAATAACCATAAAATGGATGATAAATACGCATGAACACAATGACCACTATGGAGCGGTATATCAATTTAAAGAAAAATACCCTAATTTAGTAAATATGTCTAGTTTCTATTCAAAGTTGTATATAGATAATCCTATCTTATTTTCTACATATATAATGGGTGGAAATACTAATGAATTTTTGATAATATATTAATGAGTAAAAATATGAAAAATGTAAGTATAGATAGGACCATAAAACCAGGAAAATTACATATAAATGGCGAATATATAGAAATAATTGATTTAAAAGGCCATACAGCTGGTTCAATAGGAGTACTAACTAAAGATAAGGTGCTTTTTTTAGGAGACATGCTGGTAGGAGAGGAACTTTTATATAAGTTTGATTTATTATTTATATTTGATGTAGAAGCATATTTAGATTCATTGGATTTATTACATACAATAGATTTTGAATATGCTGTGCTAGGTCATTGTAAAAAAGAGTTAGATAAATTAGAAACATTAGACTTGGTGAAAAAACATAGAGAATCAGTGAATAAATATTTAAAGCAAATAAGAAATATAATTAAAGAGCCTACAAGCTTAGAGTCTATTTTGAAAATTATATTGAATGAGAATAATTTAAGTTATAATTATAAAGAATACCATTTCTTTAAGTCGACCTTGGTTGGAATGATAAGTTACCTAAATAAATTAGGTGAAATTAAATATTTTATAGAAGATGGAGATGTTCTTTATTATACAAAATGAATATAATTTATGTTAAAATATAGAAGTTGACAAATCTGAAAATAAAGGGTGAGAAATAATGGAATACGAAAAGTGGGATAAGATACTTGTTCCTTATGAACACGCTGTGGAAGAACTAAAAGTTAAATTTAAGAATATAAGAAAAGAATTTTTAAAAAGAGGAGAGTATTCTCCAATAGAGTTTGTAACCGGAAGAACTAAAAAAATTTCATCCATAATATCAAAAGCAAAAAGGCTGGATATTGCTAATTTGGAAGATATGGAAGATATAGCTGGAATAAGAATAATGTGTCAATTCGTTGAAGATATATATACTATAGTGGATCTTATAAAATCAAGAAATGATATGGAAATAGTCTACGAAAAGGATTATATTGAAAACTTTAAAGACAGTGGATATAGAAGTTACCACGTAATAATAAGATATCCTATAAATACTGCGTTAGGATACAAAGAAATTTTATGTGAGATTCAAATAAGAACTCTAGCTATGAACTTTTGGGCTACTATAGAGCATTCTTTAAAATATAAATATGAACACTACATACCAGAGGATTTAGCTATGAGATTAAGAAGAGCGGCTGATGCAGCATTTTTACTAGATCAAGAGATGAGCGAAATTAGAGAACATATAATGAAAGCCCAAGTTATGTATCAAGTTAAATCTATAACGGTTAGAGATGTTTTAGGAAAAATACAAGAGCTTTACGATTTAGGTGAAACTCATAAAGCTATAGTATATCAAAGAAGATTAGATAGGATTGATACGGAAAGAGATATAACTGAAATACTAGCTTTAAAAAATGAGATAGATACTCTTTTAGAAGGGTATAATAAAAAAGAAGAGAGTAGTAATCTCGCTTCTTTTTTTACGCTTAAGAAAATCAATATAATTAGAAAGGACATTAACATGAGTTTATATGCAATAGGAGATTTACATTTTTCAACTGCTGTTAATAAGCCTATGAACATATTTGGAGATAACTGGGATAATCACGAAGAAAAGATAATTAATAGTTGGAAAAGTAAAGTTAATGAAGAAGATACAGTCTTAATTGTTGGCGATACATCTTGGGCTATAAATATGAACGAGGCAGAAGCAGATTTAAATATAATACATAGTCTTCCTGGAAAAAAGATATATGTAAAAGGAAACCATGACTATTGGTGGACTACAGTAGCAAAATTAAATAAATTGTATGATGACATGAGTTTCTTACAAAACAACTTCTATCAATATGAAGAATATGCAATTTGTGGAACTAGAGGCTGGATATGCCCTAATGATGTTAAGTTCACAGAAGACGATGAGAAAATTTATAAAAGAGAAGCTCATAGATTAAAACTTTCGTTAGATGCAGCTAATAAGGCTGGATTTAAAAAGATAATAGTTATAACTCATTATCCACCGACTAATGATAAATTAGACCCATCTTTGTTTACAGAAATATATGAGTCTTACGGAGTTGAAAAAGTGGTATATGGGCATTTACATGGAAAAGAATCATTTAAAATGGGATTAAAGGGAATTAGAAATGAAGTTGAATATAATTTGGTATCTTGTGATTATGTAGATTTTAATTTAATAAAAATTATGGATTAATTAATAAAATATGGTAAATACTATTGATATATCAAACCTGAAATATAAACTTTAGGTAAAGGAGTTGTTAATGTGAGATGGGCATTAGTAATTTTACTTTTATATATATTGCCTTTATGGATCTTGTTTAAAAATAAAGAAGATTTTAAAAGGGCAAGCATATATGGAGGTATGTATGTAGTAGTTGCCACTGTTATAGTAATCTGTAATATATATATAAGCACGATAAATAAAATAGAAGAAATTTTAGAATATAGAAGTTATGCTTTTAATGAACAGTATGAAGATAATCAAGAAGCCAAATATAAAAATGAAAAATAGAAGTTAAACAATCCGATTTAAAAGAAACTAAGAAAGTTGAAAATAGTGAAAAGCAATCTTCAAATACAGAGAATGATTCTAAGAAAGAAGAATCTAATACAAATGAAGTAGATAGCGTATCTATGCAAAAAAGTGATAAAGAGACAATACAAAATTTTAAAAGCGAAATATATAAAATAGAAAGAAAAGCATTAGTACCTATGAGGGAATGTCTTCCGAATACTAAAAATTTAGATATAAATGTTAATACTATAAACAAAGCTAAAAAAGATGTTGCATATGCTAAAGAAATGTGTGATGAAGTAGTGCAAACTTACGAAGATATGGAAGTACCTAAACTTTCTAATGAAGATGCAACTAATCAATTAGAATATTCTAAAATATGTGTACAAAAAGCTTATATCTTAAGGGGCAAAGCTATGGAATGTGCACAAAACATGTTAAAAACTAAAAACTTAAAGTATATAAGCCAGATAAAAGAGTATCTTAGCTTATCTGATAATGAAATTAAGAATTTTGTAGATACAATAAAAAGTTTATAGAAATTTGATATAATGTTTAACGTAGAACAAAAAAAGCTTGTATTGTACAAGCTTTTTACGCTTAAAAAGGGATACTTACTAAAAAATGTAGATAAATTATAAAAGTTATTTATACATATAAACAATCAAAGTGAATTTTTTTAAAACACAAACATATACTAAATAGTGTTATTTTGATTTATAATATCTAGTATGTTATAATGTTTTAACTACAATAATATAAAGTTTTAGTTGGAGGTAAAAATGGGAAAGTTAAATATATGCATAGATATAGATGGAACGATAACTAATCCATATCATTTTATTCCGTACTTAAATGATATGTACAATAAAAAAATAACAGAAGAAGACTGTGTAACACATAAATTAGAAGAATTATATCAAGTTGAACTAGATGATTTATTACAATCATTTCACACTGATTTCATACATGCTTACAAAGAAGCTAATGTTGTAGATGGAGCTAAAGAAGTTATAAAGGAATTAAATGAAAATCATAACTTGTACTTTGTTACAGCTAGAAGTGAGATATTGAAGGATATAACTACAGGATGGCTATCTGATAATGATTTAGGATATATAGATGTACACTTATTAGGAAGTGATTACAAAGTTAGTAAAGCAAAAGAATTAGAATGTAATATATTTATAGAAGATAATCCAAGTAACGCTGAACAATTGGCATCTGAAGGATTAACTGTGTTATTATTAGACAATAATTATAACAAGAATATTGAAAATGAAAATATAATAAGAGTAAAAAATTGGGATGATATAAAGGCATTTATATTAAGTCTCCAATAAACTTAAAATGGGGGGCTAGATAGTTGTTAGAAGTTAAAATAAATAATAAAAAACAAACAATAAGTATAAAAAGTAAAGATATAAAACACATGTTAAGTGAACGCGAAGACTTTGTTAGTGTTCAAGATATATCTAAAGATATAAAAGAAGACAGTATAATGGCATTTGATTGTCAGTTAGATGATAGTATGTTTTCAGTAGAAGAGATTAATGAACTACTTGAAGAACTAGGTGAAGAAGCTACAGTAGAAGAATTTCAAATACTATTTGAAGATGTAAGAGCTTTTGTAAAAGATATTACAGATGAAATTGAGTCGGATTTAAGAGAACAGTATTTAAATGATGATATAAGATGCTTTTTTAATGTGTATAGTATAGATGAAACATTTACAGATTTTAAGTTGGTATTTGTAATAAGCTTTAAAGATATAAGCATTGCATCACTTACTAGTTTGACTGAGTTAATAGGAAAAAACAATTAAATGGAGATTCTAAATTTTATAGCTAAAAATAGTTTTGGGGATGCCTTAAATAAAAACATTTAAGACACCCCTATTTTAATGTAAAAGAATATAAATTGTAATAATGAAAAATTAAAAGTATAATAATACCTATAAAATAAGATGAATAAAAATAAAAGAAAGGATGGAAATGAGATGCCACAAATAAAAATAAGAGGAATAAATGAAACTGATGTATGTAAAATAAGCGAGAATATGATAGATAAATTAGTTGAAGCAGTTAAATGCCCAAGAGATTATTTTGAAATAGAGTGTATAAAGTCAGTTGCTATAAGAGATGGGAAGATTGCAGAGGTATATCCTTTTGTAGAAGTTGCATGGTTTGATAGAGGACAGGAAGTTCAAGATGTAGTTGCTAAAATTATAACTGATAGTATAAGAAATAATTTAGATGTAGAAAGTATGGATTTAGCTTTTACAGTTTTTGAGAAAGAAAAGTATTATGAAAATGGAGAACATTTTTAAAGGAAGGTACAGATTATGGCTAAAAAACAACGATTAGATAAAGTACTTTCTAACCTAGGATATGGAAGTAGAGCTGAAATAAAGAGAGATTGCAAAAATGGACTAGTTAAAGTAAATGGGAAAATAGAAAATAACCCGGGTCTTCAAGTTGATACAGATAAAGATATTATAAATTTTGATGGAGAAACTATAGAATATAAAGAATTTATATACTTAATGTTAAACAAACCAGATGGATATATATCAGCTACTTTTGATAAACATGATCCTATAGTTTTAGATTTGATAGATAAGAAATCATTAGCATTTGAACCGTTTCCAGTAGGAAGATTAGATAAGGATACTGAGGGATTATTAGTATTAACTAATGATGGACAATTATCACATAGGGTTTTATCACCAAAGAGTCATGTTCCTAAAACTTACTTTGCAGAAATTGATGGAGTTGTAACAGAAGATGATATAAAAGCTTTTAAAGAAGGAGTAATATTAGATGATGGCTATAAAACTATGCCAGCAGAACTTATTATTCTTGAAAGTGGAGATGTATCTAAAATAGAACTTACTATACATGAAGGAAAGTTTCATCAAGTAAAAAGGATGTTTGAAAGTGTAGACAAAAAAGTTATGTACTTAAAGAGACTTTCTATGGGAAAACTAAATCTAGATGAAAGTTTAGAGTTGGGAGAATATAGAGAATTAACAGAAGAAGAAGTTAAATTAATAGAAGAAAGATAATTTTGTATACGGAGGATTAAAGAGTGAAAAGAAGAGATATTATAGAATTTGAGATAGATAAAATGGAATTTGGAGGAACGTCAGTAAGTCGTTTAGGAAATAGAGACATATATATGAAAGGCGGCATAACTGGACAAAAAGTTAAGGCTTCAGTTAAAAAGACTAAGAGTGGAAAAGCGGAAGTAAAAATGATGGAACTTTTAGAAAACTCACCACTAGAGACTGAAACACCATGCAAGCATTTTAACGTATGTGGTGGGTGTAGTATGTTATCTGTGCCTTATGAAAAACAATTAAAAATAAAAGAAAGACAAGTAATGGATTTATTTTTAGAGCAAGATATATTTGGATTTAACTTCCAAGGTATCGAGCAAAGTCCTCAAACTAAAGAATATAGAAACAAAATGGAGTATACTTTCGGAGATGAAATGAAAGATGGACCATTAACTTTAGGATTACACAAAAAAGGGAAGCATATTGATATTTTAACTGTTGATGGATGTTTTTTAGTAGACAATGATTTTATAAAAGTTTTAACATCTACAGTAGAATATTTTAACGAAAAGAATGCACCTTATTACAGAAACATGAGTCATAAAGGTTATTTAAGAAATCTTGTAGTAAGAAAAGGTATAAATACAAATGAAATGATGGTTAATATTGTTACATCATCTCAAGAAAATTTCGACATGACAGAATATAAAGATATGCTTCTAAACTTAGACTTAAAAGCTGATTTAGTAAGTATATTACACACAATAAATGACGGGTTAGCAGATGCAGTTAATTGTGACGAATTAAGAGTTTTACACGGAAGAGATTATATACAAGAGGAACTTTTAGGTCTTAAATTTAAAATATCTCCATTTTCATTCTTCCAGACAAACACTAAAGGTGCTGAAGAATTATACAAAATAGCTAGAGAGTTTGTCGGGGAACATAATGATAAGGTAGTATTTGACTTATATAGTGGGACTGGAACAATAGGACAAGTTATGGCTGAAAAAGCTAAAAAGGTTTATGGTATAGAAATTATAGAGGAAGCTGTTGAAGCTGCAAATAAAAATGCAAAGTTAAATAACTTAACAAATTGCGAATTCATAGCAGGGGATGTAGCTAAAACAGTTAATAAATTAAAAGCTAAGCCAGATATAATAATAGTAGACCCACCAAGACCAGGAGTTCATAAAGATGCTATAAGAGACATATCAAAATTTGATTCTAAAGAAATTGTTTATATATCTTGTAATCCAAAAACCTTGGTATTAGACTTAGTAGAGTTTAAAAAATATGGATATGATGTAGAAAAGGTTAAATGCATGGATATGTTCCCAAATACTCCTCATGTTGAAACAATTGTAAAGTTACACAAGAAAAATTAAAATAATATAAACTAAAAAGCTATCTCAATTTATGAGATAGCTTTTAATTTATATATTAAGCTTTGTTTACAGAACCGAATAATTCCATTTTTTCTTTAACAGTAGCTTTTATAGCTTCGAATCCTGGAGCTAAAACTTTACGAGGGTCAAAACCTTTACCTTGTAAGTCTTTTCCTTCTTCTATATATTTACGAGTAGCAGCAGCGAAAGCTAATTGACACTCTGTATTAACATTTATTTTAGAAACACCTAAAGATATAGCCTTTTGTATCATATCAGCAGGTATACCTGTTCCACCATGTAAAACTAATGGCATGTCTCCTGTAGCATTGTTTATAGCTTCTAAAGCATCAAAGTTTAATCCAGCCCAATTTTCTGGATATTGACCATGTATGTTTCCTATACCAGCTGCTAACATATCAACACCTAAATCAGCTATTAATTTACATTCATTAGGGTCAGCTATTTCACCAGCACCAACAACACCATCTTCTTCTCCACCTATAGAACCAACTTCTGCTTCTACAGATATTCCCTTAGCATTTGCTATTTTTATTACTTCTTTTGTTTTTTCTATATTTTCTTCAATAGAATAATGAGAACCATCAAACATTACAGAAGAGAATCCTGCTTCTATTACTTTTAATGCTCCTTCATAACTACCGTGATCTAAGTGTAGAGCTACTGGAACTGTTATATTTAATTCTTCTAACATTCCATTAACCATACCAACTATAGTTTTATATCCACCCATGTACTTACCAGCACCTTCAGATACCCCTAGTATAACTGGAGAATTGTTTTCCTGAGCTGTAAGTAATACTGCTTTAGTCCACTCTAAGTTATTTATGTTGAATTGACCAACAGCATATTTACCTTCTCTAGCTTTGTTTAACATTTCTTTAGCTGAAACTAACATATTAAAAACCTCCATAAGAAAATTAACTTTAAAAAACAATAATTAAGATTGTTAAAAAGTTATGTATATACCTAATGCATATTATACCCTAAAAGGACAAAAATGAAAATAAAATATTAAATTAGATTTTTGTTTTGGATAAAAAAAGTTTTATAAAAATATTTAATATTATGTAAATTTAGCGATTAATTATAAATAAACAGGTATACTTAAAGTATGAAATATTGTATATTTATATATGGGAAAACCATATTTAATTCAACTCTCACATAGTCTATAGTTAGGAGGGCATATATGTACAAAATTATAAAGAGCTTCAATAATAATGTTATCTTATGTGTAGAAGAAAATCAAAATAAAGAGTACATTTTAGTAGGAAGTGGAATTGGATTTAAGGCAACTGTAAATTCAATTTTTAAAGATACTAATAAAATTGAAAAAATATTTGTTATAAATGAAGATAGATATAAAAATATAGAAGAATTATATAATTCTATAAATCCAACGTATATTGGTGTTGCTACAGAAAGTTTATCTATATTAGATGATAGTATAAATATGGACATGAATGATAAATCTCATATGGCTTTATTAGATCACTTAGTATTTGCTATAGAAAGATATTTTGACAACATATATTTAGAAAATCAATTTAGGGCAGAATTAAAAACACTATATGAATACGAATGGGATTTAGCTAAAGATATAATTGATTTTATAAATAGAGCGTTGGGGATAAGTTTAACAGAAGATGAAGTTGCGTTTGTGACTATGCATATAAATGGAATATTAAATAAAACAAAAGTTGTTGATAGTGCTAAACAAGCTATAATGATTAAAGAAGCTATTGATTTTTTAGAAAAAGAATTAGGTATAAATATATGCAAAGACTCTATATATTATAATAGGCTGATAATACATTTAAGATTAGCTATAAATAGAGCCGTAAAAGGAATTTCAGAGGAAAATATGTTATTAGACCATATAAAGGAAAAATTAAAGACATCATACAATATATCTGAAACACTATGTAATTATTTAAATGAAAATTATGATATAAAGCTAAGTGAAAATGAAATAGGATTCATTACACTACACATTGATAGACTAATAACAAAAACAAAAATAATGATAGAAAAAAGTCGGGAAATTGTTTACAAGGTTAAAATTAGATGCTATAATTAACATATACTTAATAAATGAGCGTGTTACTGGTAAAGCAGGCAAGAGCTAATATATTTGTATTTATACGATTATTTTATAATACGTAAAAATATGAATATTTTAGCTCTTTTTTATTTATCATAGTAATATGTATAAAATGTTAATTTAAATTTAATTTGATTAGTCATACTAAAAAATTAAGGAGGAATTATAATATGCTTCAATTTTTACAAAGAATAGGTAAAGCTATAATGCTTCCAATAGCGGCATTACCTGTTGCAGGGATATTATTAGGAGTTGGTGGAGCACTTCTTAATATAGCAGCATTAGAAAATGCCCCAGCTATATATCAACCACTAATAGCGTTTGTATCTATACCTGCAGTAACCGTAGTTTTACAGATAATGCAAGGTGTAGGAGATATAGTATTTGGAAATTTACCTCTATTATTTGCAGTTGGTACAGCAGTAGGACTTGCAAAAGAAGATAAAGGTACATCAGCACTTGCTTCAGTATTTGGATTCTTAATAATGAATAAAGTTATAGGTGTATTACTTGGATTAGGAGTTACACAATTAGGAGTTATAACTCCGGATAGTACTCCAGCTCAGTATGCAACATATGTAACTACAACATTAGGTATATATACACTTAATATGTCTGTATTTGGAGGTATTATAACTGGTATAGTTACAGCTACTTTACACAATAAGTATTACAATATACAATTACCACAAGTTGTAGGATTCTTCTCAGGGTCAAGATTTGTTCCTATAGTAGTTTCAATAGTTATGGCAATTGTAGGTGGGATACTTGCATTTGTTTGGCCGTTTGTTCAAGATGGAATAGCATTTATAGCATTAGGAGTTAACAATGCAGGTGCAGTAGGAACATTCTTCTACGGAGTTATAGAAAGATCATTAATACCATTTGGATTACACCATGTATTCTATACACCATTCTGGTTTGGTTCTTTTGTTGATGGTCATGTGTTAATAGATGGAGCTTGGCAAACAGTTCAAGGTGCAAACTATGCATACTTTGCACAATTAGGAAGCATGCAAGATTTAGTAGGAGCTTCACCAGAAACTATGTCAAGAATAGTAGCAGGAACAACAAGATTTATGGCTGGTAAATTCCCATTCATGATGTTTGGATTACCTGCAGCAGCATTAGCAATGTATCATACAGCTGCTCCAAGTAAGAAAAAAGTGGTTGGAAGTTTATTATTATCAGCAGCAGTTACATCTTTCTTAACAGGTATAACTGAACCATTAGAATTTACATTCTTATTTGTTGCACCAGTTTTATATGGAGTTCACTGTATACTTGCAGGTCTTTCATTCTTATTAATGGATGTATTAAATGTATTTATAGGAATGACATTCTCTGGAGGGTTTATAGACTTCTCATTATTCGGAATACTTCCAGCTGGAGCAGGAGTTCCAACTAACTGGTTAAGAGTTATAATGGTAGGAGCTGTATATGCAGTAGTTTATTACTTCTTATTCAAGACTTTAATAATTAAACTAAACCTAAAAACTCCAGGTAGAGATGAAAATGAAGAAGAAACAAAATTATATACAAAAGCTGATTATCAAGCAGAAAAAGATGGAAAATCAGCTAATAGTGAAATAGAAGAAAATGCACCATATGTTTTAGAAGCATTAGGAGGATCTGAAAATATAGTTTCTGTAGATGCATGTATAACTAGATTAAGAGTTGAAGTAAAAGATACTGCTAAAGTTCAAAAATCTAGATTTAAAGAACTTGGTGCGGTTGGGGTTATGGAAGTTGGTAAAGGAATCCAAGTTATATACGGAGCTAAAGCTGACGCATACAAACAACAAATTAATAAAATATTAGGAAGATAAATAAAAAAGCCTTAAAGTTTAACTTTAAGGCTTTTTTATGCTTAGAAAGTATACAATTACTAAGAAGGCTTAGTAGTTCAAGTTAAATTAAATTTATTACAAAATATGGATATAATATTTTTCACTTATAAACCACATACTATATATTATACAACAGGAGGAATATATACTATGGTAAATATAAAAAAGATTATACCCTTAATTATAATTACAATTGTATCAATTTCTGCTATTTTTATAAATTTAAAATTAAATGAAAATATTAGTATAAATGAAATAAAAACATCCATAATACAAGGTTTTAAAACTGTAAAGATAGTAGCAGATAAAAATAATATCGACTATGATGGACTTAAGTTTAATGTGAATATGCCAGTAGTAGACTATGAAGATAAAGATATAGAAAGATATATAAATACATATATAAAGAAAAAATATAAAATGAATTTATTAATTTTAAAAAAACAAAAGGATATTTTACTTAAAAATTAATAAAGGAGAAAAA
>NZ_JAIXHU010000031.1:0-37403 GCF_025671395.1 Paraclostridium sp. AKS73
ACTTTATCATTTTGTTTTAGTGATCCTATCACTCTATTACTTGTTGATGGCCCACTTCTTACATTTAATGATGTCGCTGTTACTACTTTTGTTTTTCCTGGTGTTGGATTTGGATTTTCACTTCCTCCTCCAGTATTTCCACCATCAGAGTCTTTTAAATATGTACTTGATACATATCCTTCTTTTCCACTGTACTTAACTTTTGACCATCCATTACTTTCTGATATTACTTCTACTTTATCATTTTGTTTTAGTGATCCTATCACTCTATTACTTGTTGATGGCCCACTTCTTACATTTAATGATGTCGCTGTTACTACTTTTGTTTTTCCTATTGCTTTAGTTTCATTTGCATTAGTGTTAGTATTTGTATTTTGATTAGTACTTGGTTTTTCAATTGGTTTTTCAATTGGTTTTATGTCATTCTCACTTGATAGAAACTCACTTGATACGTATCCTATTCTTCCCTCATACTTAATCTTTGACCATCCATTACTTTCTGATATTAATTCGACTTCAGTTCCTTTTTTTATTTTTGCTATTGTTCTATAACTTGTAGATGCTCCACTTCTCATATTAAGTACATCGGCTATAACTGTTCTTTTAGGTTCTGATTGGTTATTTTGACCAAGATCTGTTTTTATATACTCACTAGAAGCCCAACCAGAATTTCCATTTCCTACTTTTATTTTATACCATCCATCTTGACTTTCTAATATAGTTACTTTTTCATTTTGCTTAATAGAGAAAAGAAAAGAACTTTCCGTTGAAGGTTCGCTTCTTACATTTAATGATGTTGCTGTTACAATGCCTTCCTGCCCAGATGCAAATACATTTGTAGCTGTCAATGGCATAAATGCTAGTGTAGCTATTGCTATTTTTTTATTCAATAAATATCCCCCCTATTTTAAGTTAATTTTATACTTACGTTTTATATACGACAGTTTACTTGTATATTGAACATAAACAGTTAAAATTTTGTAACTTTTTCTATTAATTTTAATAGTATACGAAAAAAAACTATTTTGGGCTATTTTCATATTTTTCTTTACAAATTATATATACAACAAAAAAACTATTTTCTAACATTTAATATTTAAAATATGTTAAATTTTTATGCTCAAAACAGATTTAATTTATATAACTAAGTTTCATATAATATCAGTAATTTCTAATAAATATATTTTTTAAGCATAAAAAGATGGGTTATCCCATCTTTTTTAATCATTTATAACTATTGCTATTAATTCTAATTCTTCATCACCAGTATTTTCTAGATAATGTGACTCTCCATCTGCTGTATATACAACATCTCCAGATCCAATTGGCTGCATAAATCCATCATCTAATACTCTGCCTTCACCTTTAATTATATAATATACTTCAAAATCATCTGTATGATCATGAACTCCTATAGATGAACCTGGTGCTAAAACTAATCTTGAAATTAACTTAGCCTTATTTTTTAATTCTTTTCCTTCAATCAAATGATACATAGTAGTAGTTCCTCTACCATCCCTTAGGTTTTTAACTTTTTTTTCAGTTAGTTCCTGTGGTCTTTTTATCATTTAAAATCGCCCCCCCGTATATGCTTACTATAATTTTATCACATTTATAAATCATAGTCATATAGGAAGACACATTTTTAATAAATTTTATTTTTTAACATCTACTTTATATTCTTTTGTTAACTTATCAATTAAAGAATTTTGTTTCTCTCCTACTAGTTGCTCTTTAAGCTTTTCTTTAACATCTTCAAAAGACATTTCTTTTTCTCCAGTTTTCTTTATTATGTGGTATCCATATTGAGTTTCAACAATCTTAGGATATATTTCACCATTATTTAAAGTAAATGCAGCTTTTTCAAATTCAGCTACCATATCACCTTTTCCAAAGTAACCTAAGTCCCCTCCACTTTGAGCACTTCCATCTTCAGAGTACTTCTTAGCTAGTTGAGCAAAGTCTCCGCCCTCTAAAGCTTGTTTTAATATATCTTCAGCTAATTTTTTATTTTCTTTTAACTTAGCATCATCTAATTTTTTACCATTCTCATCAGCATTCTTTATTAATATATGAGATGCACTTATTTGGTTAAAATCTTTTTTATTCTTGTTGTAATAATCTTCAACTTGTTTATCTGTTACCTGACTTTTTTCTTCTATATATTTAGCAGCCACAGCTTCTTTTTCTATAGACTTTCTCATTTCATCTTTAGTTATTCCAAACTGTTTTAAATAAGTTTCTTCATCTAGCCCAAATGTTTTAGATATAGTAGCCATATAATTGCTGTATTGTTCGTCAATTATTTTTTTGTCTAACTTAAATTTATTTTTAACTGCATCTTTATATAGTGTTTCTGTAGTTACTATGTGGTCTATCATATTTTGTTCATAATAATCTATCTCTTCATCAGTCATTTTAGTCTTGCCATTCATATAAAATAAAGGTTCCATTACATTTTTTAATTCTTTTTCTTTTATTTTTGTATCTCCAATAGTTGCTATTACCTTATTTTCGCTATAATGCCTACTCGTTGCTGGTAAATCTCTTCCTTTTTCTTTTCCAATATAAAATCCTGCTACACCTATTCCAACTGCTAAAACGCCTGTAATTATCCATACTTTTTTACTTATATGTTTTTTTCTTTATCCATATTACTTTATGTACCTCCTAAAATTTATCTTCAACTATATTTTATAGCATAAATATGAATTCCATATGAATGACCATTATTTTCCAATACATATTGTATTATAGACAAGTTCCCTTAATATTAAATATAATTTTTTTTTAAAATTATATTTACATTTTTTATTTTTTAAACTATAATAATATTCAGAATATTTATTGTAATTAATGATTAATATAAATCCCCGTTTTATATTTTTAATTATTAAAAATGTCCCTTAAAAAAAAGTATTGAAATTAAATTCATACTCTTTTTATGTCTATTTTCAAATTTAATTAATCTAAATATCTAGATAATATATAATTTTTTCTATATAATTCATACTTATCACATTTTATCATTTTCATGGAGTTTGAAATTTTCATTTTTTTATCATAAGTTTTTACATATTTAAAGCCTAAGCCTTCTAAAGATTTTCTTGTTCTGGGATTTTCTTCATATGTAGTAGCTGTTATCTTTTCTAAATTTAAAACCTTAAACCCATACATCAAGGAATACTTAGTCAAGTCTGTCGCTATATCATTTCCCCAGTAAATAGGATTTATACATATACCAATCTCAGCCTCTTTATCTTTATTAGACACATTGTTAAGACCTATGTTGCCAATTAATTTATTATTCTTTTTATCTATTATAGCCCAATGATTTACATTTCCTTTTTTATAGCTATTTATAAAATAATTTCTTATAAATCTTTTTGTTTCAACTATTGATTTATGGGTTTTTATAGGAAGATATTTAACTACTTTATCCTGGCTATAATACTCAAACATACTTATTGCATCTTCTACACATATAGGTCTTAATATATATTTATCAGTTTCTATTATTTTCATTTGAGGATATATAGAATCTTTCATTTACAGTTCCCTCCTTAAAATAATTAATACTCTTTTATATGCATATATGTTTTTAGATGTTAATCTATTCGTAAAAACTCACCTTAATCAATCTAAAAAAGCATAAGGTAAATATAATTCCTATTTACCTTATGCTTAAGTATTTTTTATTTTCTATGAAGTTTTGAATATACTCCACCTTTTTCAATTAACTCTTTATGAGTTCCTCTTTCTTCTATCCCATTTTGAGTTAAGACTATTATTTCATCTGCACTTTGTATAGTTGATAACCTATGGGCTACAACTAAATTCGTTCTATCTTTTCCTAATTCTTCTAAAGATTTTTGTATTTCTTGTTCTGTTACATTATCAAGAGCTGATGTAGCTTCATCTAATATCATTATAGGTGGATTTTTAAGGAATATTCTAGCTATAGATATTCTTTGCTTTTGACCACCTGAAAGCTTAATTCCTCTCTCCCCTACGTAAGTATTATATCCGTTTGGAAGTGTCATTATAAAATCATGTATTCTAGCTTTTTTACATGCATCTATAACTTCTTTATCAGTTGCACCTGACTTTCCGATTATTATATTTTCTTTTATTGTGCCTGTAAATAAAAATACATCTTGAGCTACTACACCTATATTCGTTCTTAATGAATTTAAACTAACATCTTTTACACTAATTCCATCAATCTTTATGTCTCCTTCTTCAAAATCAAAGAATCTAGGTATAAGGTTGCATAAAGTAGTTTTACCTCCACCAGATGGACCAACTAATGCTACTGTCTTTCCAGCTTCTACAGATAAGCTTAAGTTTTTAAATACTTCATTGTCATCTTCATAAGTAAATGAAACATTTTCTATTTCTATGTTTCCTTTAACATCTTTAAGCTCTATAGGATTTTTAGCTTCTTTTTCAGTTTCTTCATTTATAATTTCTGAGAATCTTTCAAATCCAGTCATACCATTTTGGTATTGTTCTGTAAAGTTTATTAATTTTCTAATTGGTTGTATAAATAAATTTACGTAAAGAAGATATGCTGCAAAATCTCCTAAGTTTATATAATTCATATAAGTAAAGTATCCAGCAACTATTAACACAACTAGGTTTAATATATCTATAAATAAGAACATCCCTGAGAAGTACTCTGCCATAACTTTGTATGCTCCTTCTCTTGCATGTCTAAATATATCATTAGATTCATTAAACTTTTCTAACTCTTCTTTTTCTGTACAGAATGATTTAGTAACCCTCATACCTGCTATACTGTTTTCTAATGTCGCGTTTACATCTCCTGTTTTAACTCTCGTGTCCATAAATGCTTTTGACATTCTTTTTCTTTGCGTTACAGCATACAAAATTATAAATGGCAATATCGCAAAAATAATTAATGTAAGAGGTACATTTATTCCTAATAATATTAAGAATGAACCTATTAACATAACTAATGACACAAATAAATCTTCTGGTCCATGATGTGCTAATTCTGAAACTTCCATAAGGTCATTTATGATTCTAGACATTATAACCCCAGATTTATTATCATTGAAATATGAATTAGGAAGCTTTTGTAAATGAGTGAATACATAGCTTCTCATATCAGCTTGCATTCTAACTCCTACAACGTGCCCCCAGTACTGCATAAAATAATTTAATCCTGCTTTTACTATAAATATTAATAGTAATGTAACTGCAAATACAATTAACATCCTTGAATCCTTATTTGGTACAACTTCATTCATTATATTTCTAGTTATCATAGGATAAACTAGGTCACATAAAGCTACAGCAAATGCAGCTATTAAATCAAGTATGAATAATTTTTTATATGGCTTGTAATATTTTATAAATTCTTTTAACATACCATCCCTCCTTGTCTATACTATTATATACCCAATTTGAGTATATGTAATTAAAAAAAACAATATTAATAGAAATTTAAAAGTTGTATGAAAACTGAATAGTTTACATACAACTTTTTTATATTATTTATTATCTATCGCTTTATCTACTTCATCTAACATAGTATTTGTAGATATAAATCCACCATCACTTAAGTACCAAGAATGAGTATCTAAGTATACTATGTTTCCATTTTTAGCAGCATCAGTTTTATTTACTAAATCATTATTTAATATATCTTTAGCTGGCTTTTGATTTTTATCACTTGCTATAACTGATTTATCTATAACAAACATGTAATCAGCATCTTGACTTGATACGTACTCAAATGATATATCTTGACCGTGGTCTGCAGATTTTAAATTACTATCCATATTTTTAAATCCAAGATTATTATATATCATTCCAAATCTTGAATCAGACCCAAAAGCACTTAAATTTCCATCACTTACCATTAATGTTGTTGCTTTGTATCCATTTTTAGTAACTTCTTTATTTATAACTTCTATTTTTCATTTATCTTATTTAGTTCCGACTCTACTTGATCCTCTTTGTTAAATATATCTCCTAATACTTTCATGTTATGTGCAAAAGATTCCATATATTTTCCATCTTCTTTAGCTAAAGATATCGTTGGAGCTATTTCACTTAATTTGTCATAGAAACTATGTTGTCTTCCATTTATTATTATTAAATCTGGTTTAAGTTCGTTTATTTTTTCTAAATCTGGCTCTTTAAGTCCGCCTACATTTGCGTATTCACTAGATTCATATTGACTTAAGTAAGGTGGCATAGATGAGCTTTGAGCCGTCCCTACTACTCCTTCTACTCCTAAAGTTTTTATAGCATCTAATGCTGCATAGTCAAATACTACTACCTTTTTAGGATTTTCTTTCACCTCTGTTGTTCCCAGTGCATGTTCAATTTTTATAACATTATTGTTTTGTTCGCTAGTTTTATCATTTTTCTTAGATCCAAATAATAATGTTCCTCCTATTAAACCAACTATAACAATTCCTGATATTAACGCCACTTTTTTGTTCATTTTTCTTTTCTCCTTTTTTATAATGATTATCTTTATCAGTTAATATTTAAATTTTTTAGAAATAAACACAAATCTTATCTCCGTTTATTTCTCTAATATCAAATTCCATATCATATATACCTTCTAAGACTTCTTTATTGATTATATCTTGTGTTTTCCCGTGATTAGCAATTTTACCATCTTTCAATGCTACTATATAGTCAGAATAACAAGATGTGTAATTTATGTCATGCATAACTAATACAACAGTTTTTCCTAATTCATCACATAAGTTTCTAAGAACTTTCATCATTTCAACAGAATGTTTCATATCTAAGTTATTAAGTGGTTCATCTAGAAATACATATTCAGTGTTTTGTGCTATTACCATCGCTATGTAGGCCCTTTGTCTTTGACCTCCACTTAATTCATCTAAATATTTGTTTTGAATATCTTTTAATTTCATAAAATCTATAGCTTCATCTATATATTTTTCATCTTCTTTTGTTAATCTTCCTTCGCTATGAGGATATCTTCCAAAGCTAACTAGTTCTCTAATTGTAAGTTTTAAATTTATATTATTTGATTGTTTTAATATAGCTATTTTTTTAGACAACTCTTTGTTATCCCACTCTTCTAATCTCTTGCCATCTATTAGAACTTCTCCGTTATCCTTTTTCATTAGCCTAGTTATCATCGATAAAACTGTACTCTTTCCAGCTCCATTTGGACCTATAAATGAAGTTATCTTGCCTTTTTCTATATTTATAGATACTTTATCAACAACATTTTTATTTGAATATTTTTTTATTAAGTTCTCTACTTGTATCATTGATTTTTACTCTCCTTTAATAACAAGTATATAAAGTATAATCCACCTATAAAGTTTATAATTACACTTATAGTAGTTGTAAATGTGAATACTCTTTCTACTAAAAACTGACCTACTACTAAAGTTAATATACTTATTAAAATTGATGCACTTATCAAGTATGTGTGCTTGTATGTTTTAAATAACTGCTTTGCTACATTTACCACCAAAAGTCCTAAAAATGTTATAGGTCCAACTAAAGCAGTTGATATTGAAACTAACATAGCCACAACTATTATTAATTTTTTTACAGCTTTATCATAATTTACGCCTAAATTTATTGCATGATCTTTTCCCAAAGATATTACATCTAACATTTTAAGTTCATCATATATAAATGGTATAATAGCTATAATCATTATCACTGACATCATCAAGATTTCTGTATTTACATTACTAAAACTAGCATATAAACTGTTTTGAAGTGCAGCATATTCATTTGGATCTATCACTACTTGCATAAATGTAGACATACTTTTAAATAAGGTTCCAAATATCATACCAACAAGTAGTAAGAAAAACACATTATTGTTAGATCTTTCAAAAAGTTTTTTGTAAAGAATAAAAGATGCTAAAATCATTAGTGATGATGATAGTAAAAAGTTAGAACTTTTGTTAGTTATAAATGAGCTTTCCACTCCTAATAAAAATACTATTACTGTTTGAATTAAAACATATAATGAATCTAATCCTAGTACACTTGGTGTTAGTATATTATTATTTGTTATAGTTTGAAATATAATTGATGAAAAAGCTATACATCCCCCAGTTATAACAATTGCTATAAGTTTAGGTATCCTTTGGCTCATAACATAATCTATATGATCAAAATTAACTCCTACAGTTAAAAATAATGCTGAAAAAATTACGATTAGAGCCCCTAATATGTATAGTTTACTTTTTAAGTTTATATTTATATTTATCTCTTTTTCTAAAGTACTAAGCTGTTGCATGATTTCCCCTCCTTAAAATCATAAAAAGGAATATTATACTTCCAATAGCTCCCACCGTAAGCCCTATTGGAATTTCATATGGATATATGACAGTCCTTGAGAATATATCACATACTAAAACAAATATTGCTCCAAATAATCCAGTATGCCATATGCTATCCTTTAAGTTATCACCTTTGTACATAGATACTATATTTGGTACTATCAAACCTATAAAAGGTATACTTCCCGCTGTTATAACTACACAAACTGTTACAATTGCAACTATCATAAGACCTAAGTTAATAACTTTATTATAATTAAGACCTAAATTAGTAGCAAAGTCTTCACCCATTCCTGCTATTGTAAACTTATTTGCATATATATAAGCCATTATTATGCATGGTATTGTTATGTATAGCATTTCATAATTCCCTTTTATTATCATAGAGAAGTTACCTTGCATCCAAGCAGTTATATCTTGCATAAGATTGTATTTATACGCTATAAAAGTAGTTGCAGAACCTATAATGTTTCCAAACATTATACCTATCAATGGAACAAATACAGCGTTTTTAAACTTTAAACTTTTTAAAATCTTCATAAAAATAAAAGTTCCTGCAAGTGCAAAAGCAAATGATGCTATCATTTTTCCAGCTAAGCCTGTGCTTGGTATAATCAGCATTGCAAATACTAACCCTAACTGTGCTGAATCAATTGTTGCACCCGTTGTAGGTGAAACAAATTTATTTCTGCTTACCTGCTGCATTATTAATCCACATATGCTCATTCCTAATCCTGATAGTAATATACTTATCAGCCTAGGAACCCTGCTTATAAAAAATATATCTACTTTTTCTTTATTGTAGCTTATAATATCCATTAAAGTTATATCATTAACTCCTATAAATAAGGAGGCTATTGACAATAATATCAATACAATTAATAAGTATCTTTTTTTCATTAGTTTACTCTCTCTTTCTGAAATCAGTTAATTATTGATAATAGTTTTCATTACTTGGTTTATATTTTACTGATAATAGTTATCATTGTCAATATTATTTTTAAAATTTTTATATAATTTTAATTTTTCTAAAATTCGTTTAGTAAATCTATATAAAAAAAGAGGCCATAACTTAGGTTATAGCTTCTTTTTTATAAATTCATCATAAAATTCATTAAATTCTCTCATTGATTTTTCAATTATAGTTTTGCTAGTGGCTATATTTATGCGTATATATCCATAGTATCTTTTATATATGCATAGTATTTCTAAATTCTTTTATATTGCTTCTACTAACTGGAATTTCTTTTTTTTATATCATTTAACTTTAATATATATGTACTATTAAACCACGGTATAATTTCTTTTATTTTATTTATATTAACAATATAAGATCTATGCGTTTTAAAAAATTGATTACTTGGTAAACTTTTGAAAAACTCAGAAATAGAGCTTTTAACTATATATTCATTTTCTTTTGTATAAACTATTGTTTCTCTTTCGTTTGCTTCACAATAATATATATCATCAAATTTTAAAACTATCATTTTATCATTTTTCCACATAGTTATTGTATCTTGCATATCACTTTTTTCTTCTAAATTTTGTTCTCTTTTTAAAAACTTTTCATTTTCTTCACAGTCTTTTAGCTTATTTAATGTATTTATTATCCTTTGATCTGAGTATGGCTTTAAAACATAATCAAATACTTCTAACTCAAATGCTTCTACTGCATGTTCTTTATAAGCTGTTATAAATACAATTTTAGGCTTATACTTAAATTTATTTATAGTCTTAGCTAACAATATGCCATCTAACATAGGTATATTTATGTCTAAAAATATAACATCTATATTATTTTCTTGTATAAACTTTAAAACATCTATTCCATTATCAAACTCGTTTACAATTTCAATATTACTATGATTTTTAATAAAATATTTTAGCTCTTCTCTTGCTGGAAATTCATCTTCTACTATAATACACTTCACTATTAAATCCTCCTATATTGAAAATTCTATTTTTGTACCTGGATTTAGTCTTTTTATACTCAAACCTTTGCCATACATAAGTTTCATTCTCAAATGTACATTATAAAGGCCAATTTTATTTTCTGGCATATTCCCATTTTTAACTCTTTCTATTATATCTTCATCTATAGTTACTCCATCGTTTTCTACACTTATATATATTTTATTAGTTTTATTTTTAACGCTAATTTTAACAGTCCCATGACCTCCATTAGTTCTTATTCCATGTATAATTGCATTTTCAACCAATGGTTGAATTATTAAACTTGGTATTTTTATATTAACATCTTCATCTATATCATAAATTACATTTAACTTATCTCCAAATCTTGCTTTTTCAATTTCAACATATGCTTTTACTTGCTCTAATTCCTTTTTTATATCTATAGTTGTATCACTAAATTCTAAGTTGTACCTTAGAAAAGTAGCTAAATTTATAATTAAATTCCTAGCTATATCTGGATTTATTCGAATAAATGAAGTTATCGTATTTAATGCATTAAATAGAAAGTGTGGATTTATTTGAGTCTGCAAGGCCTTTATTTCAGCTTTATTTGCTGCCTCTTTTATTTGTTCAACTTTTGATATTTCCATCAATGTAGATATCATTTGAGATAACCCAATAGCTAATGCCTGTCTAGATTCCGTTATTTCACGTTGTTTTGAATAGTATATTTTTAATGTCCCTACAGTTTCATCATTTTCTTTTAAAGGAATTATCATAGCTGTTTTTAAAGGAGTTTTTTTATCAACTAAATATTCTTCTTGTTCCTCTTTTATATATATAATTTCACCTTTAATAATACATTCTTTGGTTATATTGCTTAAAGTTTTATTATTATTTTTAAAATAGTCTTCACCTATTCCAACATAAGATAGTACGACTTTTGTATCTGTTATAGACACAGCATCAGCATCTATATCATTTTTTATTATTTCGCAAACTTTATTTAATGATTGTTTATTCATATTCCTAAAATACGGGAGTGTTTTATTCGCTATATCAAGTGATAATTTTGCTTGTTGAGCTGCGATCTCTTCTTTTTCTCTTCTTAAACTCTGTAAAATAGATATTAAAAAACCTATTCCAACTTGACCTATCATCATAGGTATATAGATATGTCTTACAATAGATACCGCTATATCATAAGGTCTTGATAATATTAATATAATTTCCATACTCATGCTTTCAACAAACATTCCACATATTATTCCAACCAACCATTTTTTATCACTGCCTACTCTATTGCATAAGTATCCTGATAAAATACCTGCCAGAACACTAGTTAAAAAACAAGGTATTGCTGTTATCCCATTTATATCAATTAAAAATCTATGTACTCCTGCAGTAATACCTGCTGTAACCCCTACTATAGGACCAAACAACATTCCTCCTGAAACTATGGCAATATTTCGTACATTTGCCATAGATCCTTCTACATCTATTCCAAGGTATGTTCCTACAATAGCAAGAAAGCTAAATACTCCTGAAATTATAATTAAATTTCTTTTGCTGTTTTGTTCACTTTTTAATATGTTTTTTAAAAATTTAATTTTACTCATTAAAATTAAAATTACTATTAGAAAACTAGTTTTTTCTAGTAAATTAAGTACTATTCCTTCTCCTGCCATAAAAACCTCTCTCAATAAAATTTCATACATATTAATTATATAATAGGAATTAAAAAGAGTATATATTCACATTTATTAACTTTTGTTTCAAACACATTTTTAATTACAATTTCGTAACCGTAAGTAACAACGGTGTAACTGTTATCTATATTTTTTCTATGGTAATATTTAAATATAGAAAGACATAAGCAATTATACTTAAATAAATATTATATAAAGAAAAGGGGTTTTACATATGAAAAATCAATCTTAGTTTTATCAATATTAGTTGGAGGACTATTTTTAGTAAATCCTACTCATGAAATAACTTTTGCTCAAGAAAATAATAATCAAGCAACTGTTCAAAAACAAAATACATTAACTCAAGCTGATGCACAACAGCTTTTAATAAATAATAATGACAAAGTAAATTACATATTCCAAGGAACTTCAGATAATTTTAAAGCTTTACAAGACAAAGGTTTAAAAGGATACGTATTCTTACCAGACGTTGAATCTGATATGGGATATTTCGTTGACCAAGATACTAGTCATATTTACTATTTCCACCCAAGTGGATATTTAGAGTTAATAAAATAGACACTCAAAAACATGCTCATTCTATTAAATAGAATGAGCATGTTTTTTTACATTACATCTTTAATTACTCTAAGTGCATTTTTATAAAAAATCTTTTCTATCTCATCAACTTTAAAACCTTCTTTTTCTAACTGTATTGCAAGCTTATTCATTTCACTTGAATTTTTAATTTCAACAGGAGACTCTATTCCATCAAAATCTGAACCAAGTGCTATTACATCTATTCCCCCTACATTTCTCATATGTTTTATATGTCTTACCATATCACTTATCATAGTCATAGGAGTTTCACCTATAAATGCACTACAGAAATTTATTCCAGTTAAACCTCCTGCATTTGCTAATATCTTAATCATTTCATCAGTTAAGTTTCTACTATGTTTAGTCATTTCTCTTGAATTTGAGTGAGTTGCAATAAATGGTTTTTTAGATATCTTTGCTACATCATAAAAACCTGCATCAGATAAATGTGATACATCTACAATCATACCTAAATCATTCATATTTTCAACAACTTCAATTCCAAATGGTTTTAGTCCCTTAGTTGCATTTTCTGGCTTTATATGTGGATACCCAATTTCATTTTCATGATTCCATGTTAATGTAATCATTCTAACTCCAAGATCATAGAATTTTTTCAAATTTTCTATATTGCCCTCTAAGACAGCACCTTCCTCTATTGCTAAAAGTGCACTCATTTTACCTTCTTTTTCATTTTTTATTATTTCTGTATAGTTAGTAGCTAAGCCTATAAATTCATTATTTAATTTTATCTCTTCATGGAATTTATTTGCCATATTCATACAGTGCTTATATGCATTTTTATGTTCAGCAATGTCAACATATAATGCAAATGTCTGAGCTAAACAGTTACCTTCTTTTAGTTTTTTTATATCTATGCAGTGTTCATTTTGACTTAAATTACTTCCACCTTTTCCTAACATTAATAAATCTATCGTATCGCAATGTAAATCTATAAATTTCACTTAAAATACCCCCAAATATTATTTTATTCATATACTAATATTATAGGTTTAGTTCCTTTAAATATCTATAATAAATATAAATGTCAATGATTGATTATTTGGTATTATTTTAAACTTTTTAAATATTTTTAGCTTTTTGTATAAGCTTGTTGTAAATACTTAGCATGTGTTTCTCATTTACATTAATATCAATTTCATCCATCGATATCCATCTTACTCCACTATTCTCATCTTCTTTAATAAAAAGCTCTTCATTTTCATCAGCTTCCAAAATATAAGCTACGGATAAATGTAAATGTGACGATACAAAACTTCCCCTCTTTATGTGAGAATTAACTGTTAAAATCTCTATCGAGCATATTTCATCCGTTATTGGTTTAGCACTTTTAATCCCGGTTTCTTCTTTAGCTTCTTTTATAGCTACATTTAATAAATCACTATCTCCATCTGCATGGCCACCTGTCCATCCCCATGAGTTGTATATATTATGATGTATCATAAGTACTTTATCTCTATTTTTATTAACAATAAATCCTGAACTTGTTATATGACAAATCTTATTATCTCTAGTTAATATATCGTCGTACTTTTCTATACATTCTAATATTAATTCTCTATCATTTTTTCCTGCTCATTTATAGGTTTATAGTTTTTTATTTGTTCTATATATTCCATCGTATCCTCCCAAGTTTATATTATATATACCATTATAATATAAATGAAAAAATTCACTCCACTCATTTCGTTCAAATTTCATATCGTCAACGTCCACTCGGTAAACTCGTGTCCCGTTACTCAAACGACTTCGTCCGTTGCTCAAAGGCTTTTTTACGCTCAAAACATATAATTTTGATATACATAAGTTTAATGGATTATTTGAAGATTTTTAGCAATCATAATTTATTTAAGCGTAAAAAAGCTGTCTCAAATGAAACAGCCTTTTACTTCTAATAATTTATCATTATAATTCCAAATGAAGCAGCTAGTGCTAGTACATCAGCTATTGCAACCAATGTGTATAATTTACTTTGTTTTTTCTTCACACTTCTTATACTTCCATATATATTCATAATTAGATACCCCCTCTAATCTATTAATAGTATATATTATGATAATTAACAATTTATGACATTCTAATTCAATATTTATTTTAAATTTAGCAATATTATTTCTGGAACAACTGCTAAATCTTCAGCATTAAAATAATAACTTATATTGGCGTCAAATAATATATTTCCAGATGGCTCTAACTCTTCGTCGCCTTCCCATAATACAAACACCACATAAGTATCATTTATAAATCTCACCTTATATGAAATGTCCCCTATTTCTAATTTTTCAGCCCCTATATTTTCCATATATAATTTAAATTTCTCTATTTCCTTACCATAGCTATCTGTAAATTTTTTAATAGTTCTTGATTTAAAATTTGGATAGTAAACATACCCACCTTCAACTTCTTTGTAAGTTAAATATTTTTTAGTTTCTTTTATCCCCTTTGCATTAGTTAAGAACCTTAGTATCAATATATTTGTAGCTGTGTCATTTATGATTTCATTAGATTCTGTTAAGATTTTTCCTGATGGATATTGTACTTTTAAAAATGTATTTAGGAATTTAATTTTGAAGTATTGTTCATCGTGATTGTATGTAGAATTTGACATTTGTAATATTCGATCTATATTAGATTGTTGAAAGTTTTTTATCGTATGTTTTAAAACAAGTTCGTAATTGCCTTCATTTAATTTATTACTCATTACATCACCTATTTAATTATTTTTCTTATTTTATTATATTTCTACAAGTTACATATATTTCTTTTTATTGTTAAATAAACTTTATTTTCTAATCATTTATATATTAACAATTTTAAAAACAAAAAAGCTACAGCTTAAGCTGTATCTTTTGTTTTTATTCTACTTTTTATTTATGTTTTACTTTTTTGTTTATCATTTTGAATATTAATTTAACTTCATCTACTCTTAATACAATTATTGAAATTGCATATACTATAGCACCTAATCCTACAGACACAGCTAATTTAATTGCATCTTGTATAAATCCAGCACTTAAAACTGCGTCTATAACATTATAAGTAAACTTAGTTACAAGAGCCATTAAAAGAGCCGATATTATCGATTTTATAAGAACTGTGATAATTTTCTTACCACCAAATGCACCTATTTTTTTTCTTAAACTTACAGATAATAAAGTTATAGTTACTAAAGAAGAAATACTTGTAGCAAATGCAAGTCCACCTAATCCCATATTAGTATATTTTACAAAAACTAAATTTAATACAATATTTAATATCATTGCAATAATACCATTCATCATAGGTGTTTTAGTATCTTGTAATGAATAGAATATTTTACCTAAAATATCTCTAAGCCCAAAACCTAACATCCCAATTGAATAGAATACAAGTGCTATAGATGTCATTTGTGTAGCTCTAGCATCAAACTCTCCTCTTTGGAATAATAACTTAACTATAGGTTGAGCAAGTATTATAGCTCCTACAGAAATAGGTATTATTATTAATGTTACTACATTTATAGCTGTTACTATTGATTCTTTAAATTTCTTTTTATTATTCTCTGTAGATAATTTAGAAAGCATTGGGTATATAACCGAAGATATAGAAACTATAAACATACCCATTACAAACTGATTTAATTTTGTTGCATAATTAAGCGCAGAAATACTTCCTTCTACCAAGGTAGAAGCTATTGTTCTATCTACTATACTATTAACCTGCGTTACTGCTACACCTATTAAAACAGGTCCTATTAGCCATAACATTTTCTTTAAGTATTCATCTTTTAAATTTATATATGGTCTGTACTTAAATCCTTTTTTACGAGCAAATGGATATTGGAATATAAATTGTAAAGATAATCCAAGTAAAGTACCCCAAGGTAGTAAATTTGGGTTAATTGTTACACTTAAAAATATAGAAATTATAATAAGCATATTATACGGTACAGACATAAGCCCTGGTATTATAAAGTTTTCTTTAACTTGTAAAAATGCCATCATTATGTAACTCATTCCTAAAAATGCCATTCCAAGAATTAGTACTCTTGTAAAATATATAGCTTGAGTTAATGTTTCCCCTTTAAACCCAACCGCAAACAACTTAACAATCGGTTCTGTAAAAACAACTCCTACTAAAGAAGTTATTAAACATAACAAAACAACTATATTAAGTACGTTATTTGAAAATCTAAGGGAAGCTTTTTTTCCTTGCTTAGCCTCTAAGTCGCAAAATAGAGGTATAAATGCAGTTCCTAAAGATGTTCCTATTGCCGAGAATATAACTGCAGGTATATTCATAGCTACTAAGAATGCATCACTTGTACCTGACGCTCCATATGCGTAAGATAAAGCTAGTTCACGCCCAAATCCTAGTATCTTGGCTATTAATGTTGCAGCCATTAAACCGACAGCTGCTTTTGCTACTTTTGACATAAAACTTCGTCTCCTCTGAATCTTAAGTTTAATTTAATTATTTCCTTAACTAGTCTATTTTATATATTATATATTTATTTTTAAATTTTGCAAATTTTGTTTTTTTATACAAATGTGTTAAAATTTTTATATGGCATTATAATATGCCAAATTTTGACTTTATTCAAGGAGGTTTCCCATGAATTTTAAAACTACATATCATTGCCTAGTTTTAAGACTAGAAAACTGCACTGATGATTTACTTTTCAATATTGCTACAAAAATAAGCAAACATAATTGCGTTGTAAAAACTATCGATGTTGATGAGTATAATAGTGAAAAAACTATATCTTTTGTAAATCAAGACAATAAAGATTTAGTTCTTTATAAAACTGATGATGTTATAAAATTATACTTTGATAATACTATGAAAAATATAAGTCCTGTATTTGAAATTTATAATGATATAGTTGAATATATGGATTATATCGATGTTTTATAAATAAACCAAGGAGGAAATAAGTTTCCTCCTTAATTTTTTATTATAAAATTTTATTATTTTCTACCTTCTAAAAACTTAACTAAGTTATTTACTGTTGCCATATCACTTCTTTCTAAGTCTGTTGGTTGAAGTGTTATTCCTAATCTTTCTTCAATTTCAAGTAAAACTTCTATTATTGCTAATGAATCTAAAAGTTCTGCTTCAAATAAATTTAAATTTAAATCTTCTCTTATTTCGTCACATCCTAAAACATCTTCAAAAATTCCTATAACTGTCTCTTGCATTTTATATCCTCCTTAAATTAAGCAAAGTAACCTGAGAAAATTAACAACCCAAAGCATGCTATATGGAATGTTATAACAATTTGTACAATCTCAAACCACTTATCTTTTTTATGTTGTTTGTAAAACTTTGATTTCTTTTGATACATATCTGTAAGTACAAGCACTACCCCTTGGTATATACCATATACAATGTAAAACCATGTTAATCCATGCCAAAATCCCATAGTTATCATTGTAATCATTTGTGCAACATGAGATGCTGTAGCTCTTTTTTTAAATCTTTTCTTTCTCATAGATGAAATTACAAACCTTGAGAAAATGTAATCCCCAAACCATCTTGAAAGACTTATATGCCATCTTGTCCAGAATTCTTTCATATCCTTACTTAAAAATGGCTTATCGAAGTTATCTGGCGCTTTTATACCAAATATATAACTTGTTCCTACAGCAAATAAACTATATCCTCCAAAGTCAAAGAATAAATATAAGCTATATGCATACATATAACTCATGCCATTTACAAAGTTTATTTCTGAAGGTATTTTTGACATCCAATATGTGTTTACTAAAAATGCTATTACAAATTTATAACCCACACCCATGAATATCTTTTTAATACCTGGTATTAAGTAATCATCTATATATTCCTCTTTAGGTATCTTCTTTTCTAAGTCTTTCTCAAATCTTCTTGATCTATCGATCGGCCCAGAACTTAATGTTGGGAAAAACAATACAAAATAAAGCATTGTTGAAATTTTAACTTCTTTAATTGCTCCATCATAAATTTCAATTACCATTTGTATAGTTCTAAAGTTTAGGTATGATATACCTATAAACCCTATTGCTCCAAATGATGTAAGCGGCGAAATTTTATTTATTATAATAGGAGACATAGAAGCTAGCAAAAATAGTCTGTAAACCAATTTACTATCCGTTTTTTTTCTTACATATTCATATCCTTTAACTACTATTATTTCTAATACCATAAATGCTATTAAAAATGAAAGTCTAACATTTATACCAACTATTAAAAGTATCATGAATGCAGTCGCTATCATACCATAATACTTTATGTTTTTTTCTCTTAACCCTAAAATTACTGCTGGTATTGCTGTTAATAGTAATATATAAAGATAAAAATAATCTCCATATTGTGAAAAAGTCATTAATTTTCCTCCATAAGTTTCTTTCTATCTATTTTCCCATTAATATTTGTAGGGAACTCATCTATAATTTTTATAGTTCTAGGTATCATATATGAAGGGATATATTTACCTAATTCTTTTTTTATTACCACTCCATTTTTTATATCACTTAATGAATTACTTTCTTTTAATTCTACAATTCCCTTTAAGTACGCAATTTTTTCATTTTTATAAACTGGTAAAACTATTGCATTTTTAACATTTTCAACTTTTCTTAAGTTGCTCTCTATATCTTCAATTTCTATTCTAAATCCATTTAATTTTATTTGGAAATCTCTTCTTCCACAGTAGTAGATATTTCCACCTAATAGGTATCCCATATCCTGTTCTGTAAGCTCTATATTTAACGCCATCGATTTCATCATAAAAGAATACTTCATCAGTTTTTTCCTTGTTATTAAAATAACCTTTTGAAACAGAAGGTCCAATTATTATAATTTCACCTTTTTCGCCTTCTTTAACTTCATTTCCATCTTCATCTAATATTTTTATTTTACAGTTTTCCATAGGATACCCAACTGGTAAACTTTTTTCATCATTTATAAGTTCTTCACACATATCATTTACACTTACACCTACTGTTGCTTCTGTTGGTCCATATCCATTTATAACTCTAGTGTTTGGAAACCTCTCTAATAACTCTTTAGTTAAAGGTTTTGGAAGAGCTTCACCTATGAATATCATAGACTCTAATTTTGGTAACATTTCACTATTAAAACTATTTTCTGTTACACAAACACCTGCAAATGATGGAGTAGAAACCCAAATACCCATATCTGACTTTCCAAATTGATTAAATAGTTCTTTATAATCTGCTAACACTTTCTTTGATAAAGAAAATAATGTAGCACCATGAACTAATCCTGGATATATAGATGTTACTGAAAGATCAAATGAGTATGCAGCTTGGTTCATTATAACTTTCTCACTTCCATCAATTTTTAAGTATGGACTTATCCAATCAACAAAGCTATCTAAGTTATTCGAACTTATTTGTACCCCTTTTGGCTTTCCTGTACTTCCTGATGTAAATAAAATGTATGCATTTTCATCATCTTTTACCCAGTTTTCTTTAGATATTGACTTACCTTCATAAGTTTTTATTATCTCATTAAGTTTTTCTTCATTTACAATATTTAAATCGCCAAAGTTAGTTTCTTCACTAAAATTGAAAATCACCTTTGGTTTAACTTCTTTTGTTACTTCAAATACTCTATCTATTGGGAAACTTATGTCTAACGGTACATAAGCTCTTCCTGATTTTAAAGCCCCTATCATACATGCCATTATCTTATTTTCTTTATTTCCATATATAACTATAGGAGTATCCTCATCTCCATAAATGTCTTTTAAGTATAAAGCAATAGCTTCTGAATACTTATCTAAATCTTTGTATGAAAGATTTTCGTCATTGCATTTTAATGCTATTCTATCTGTATTTGAATACTTTTTTATACCTTCAATAATTTTCATGTCTAATCCTCCTTATTAAAACTCATTGTATATGAATGGCAATTCTTTAAATGGAGTAAATGTTAATATTAATATAGCTGCAATTATTATTATTGAAAAACAAATACTCATCATTAAGTACTTATTGCTGGTTAAATTCTTTAAATAACTTTTCACAAACATCTACCCAACCTTTCGTTCCAAGATGCATCACATCACGTAAATAATACTTTTCATTTTCTTTTGATCTTAAGTCAATAACATCAAAACCGTGTTGTTTTGCAAGATTCCCCGCTTTATTGTAAAATTCATATCTCTCATCTTTTTGTATACCCGTTACATTGTAAAACTTATCCATAGCAGGTATAAGTACAACTACAGGCTTTATACCTAAATCGTTGCACACGTCTAGAGTAAGTTGGTAATCATCAAACTCTTTTGACTCTACAAGATTTACATCTTTGTATTTACCTCTTACTTTATTTAAGTTCTTTCCAAAATTCTTTTTATAGTATATTTTATCTATACATAGATTGTTTTTACCTACTCTATTCTTAGCATCTACTATAGCTTGATGCATTTCTCTGTCCCAATTAATAGGCTTTCCAGGTGCTAAAGCTTTTTTGTCAGGTAAATTTACTAATCTTTCATATAACATACCTTTTTCTTTAAGTTTCACCGTATCTTCTCTAAACTCGAAATAAGGTGCTAATAGCACTTTTTCAATTTTTGATACAAATGTATCAGAACTATATAACTTAGCATATATAGCTTCAGACTTGTATTCTTCTGATCCAATTAATAGTTTACTCGCTCTATTTGCAAATCTAGCCTTATTTTCCTTAGAAATATCTGGGTTGTTTAAAAATGCATAAAATTGAGTTGGAGAAAATCTCGTCTGATAGTGATGAGAAGTAACCCCTTCTTTATCCATAAACCACTGCATTGAAACTAATAAAACAACCTTTTTATCCTTTATGCTTGGATCAAAACTACCTAAAATAGTAGTATCTTGTAAGTTCTGAGTATATGCTCTCCCGATCGTAATAACTTCATTTTTACTTCTGTTCGTATTAAAATAATAAGTAGGGTGTTGCTTTGTTGAATGCCCTAGCTCTGATGATCCTAGCATCATTATATCTTTTTTGTGTAAAAATGGTTATTAGCAATAACGCCTTTATCTTTTATATTACTTAAAGAATTGTTCATTATTGGTTTCAAATCTTTTTCTTCAAGCATGTAAGCAATTTTAGAATCAAGGAATTTATTTAGTCCGAATAAAAATATACCGCCCACTACCAATGGTATAATGAAATAAATTAATTTTTTCATATTTACTCTCCTCTAAAATGTTCATAATCTATAAATATATTAGTACTTTGCCTAAATATATTCAATTACAATATTGTAATCAAATGTCACACTTTGACATTATATTCTTTTTTTTATATAAATTCCAGTCAATTTTTTGTGTCATGTACCATATTATACCATTTTTTAATCATTTTCTTGCATTTTTATCAATCCAAATTCTTTTTTAAGAAACCTTTATAATATAACCCATTTTAAATTTATTTTATAATTCCAGTTTTCCATATATCATATTTCAATTTTTTTTAATCAATAAATTTACTTTATCTATAATCTAGTGAAATTTACTAAATTTAATCTTACAAACAAGTAAAGGATCATTAAAATTAATGATCCTTTACTTGTTTGTAAGCTCTTCACTATTTTGAGCTATTTTTTCTGCAGTTCTTCTGTCTATTTCTTGCTTTAATTCTTTTAAGTACGGTGAGAATTCCACCTTGTCCGAACCGTAAGTAAATTGTAAATCGTATTCTAACGGAATCCACGTACTGATATCAGCCTCATTATGTTGAATAACTGCTTCTAAGTTATCTAAGGCTTTATAAAGCTTTGCTTCCTCTGTTTTAAGTTCATTCATTTCAGCTAAAAGTTCTATAAATTCCTCTTTATAATGAGCAGGAAAAGTTTCAACCCATTGTAAAATATTTCATCCTCTTTTTTGCTATCTTCTTCCTTCTTATCAAAAGCTGGAATATCACCAGTAAAGGCCTCCCCTAAATCATGAATCAAACACATACGAATTACCTTATCCATATCAATACTTGGAAATTCATCTCTCATTAATAATGCCATTAATGCAATACGCCAGCTATGTTCCGCTACACTCTCATGGCGTCCACTTGATGTCCATGAATGCCTAGTGTTGCATTTTAGTTTTTCTGCTACTGTTAATATTTCTAGAAATGTTGATGTGTTCATACGAAGTTCCTCCCCAAGACTTATATTTTACATCTTATAAAATATATTTACTTTGTATTGTGTAACAATTACATAATAAGTATATTTCATATTATATCATAGTTACTATTTATAGTCCGAAAGCTAAACTTCACAGTGCTTTTCTTAATATTTACTCATTTCAGCAACCTACTAAATTAAACAATTACATATAATTATGCCTTTTTAATAAATAATCTATTATCTAGCAAACTTAATAATAGATATATATTTTATGATTGGTACTTGAATAAAATCGTTTTAAAAATTGATCAAAAAAAGATATTGAATTATTATTCAATATCCTAAGCTTTTAAATATATTATTCTTTTTCAGATGTTGCTTTTCCCTTAAAACGAATGTAATTTACTAATGTAGGTGGTAGATATCCAACTAACACAGCTGCTGCATTTTGGAGATAGTCTAAAACTGTTGATCCTAATGATGCTAATACAACAATAATTGCGCCTAAAACTTGAATCCCCGTCATAGTTTCTTTGAAAATTATTATTCCAACTATTGCACCAACAACTACTTCTAAAGCAGATAGTATACTGCATGTAGTAGTATCTATGTATAGAGTTGACTTAACAAAACATACGTTAGCTACCATTGTACATAATATACCTACTCCAAATAAATCAAACATTAATTTTATATTTCCTGAGGATATCTTATTTGCAATGAAAGAAAAATCTGTTACAAAAGATAAAGCAATTGCTGCTCCTAAAAATCCATATACAAGCATTGTATCTCTTTCATATTTATTTGAAAAGTATCTAGGAATCATAATTTGTAATGCAACTCCAAACCCATTTGCAAGTCCTGCTAATATACCAACCATATCCATACTAGCGCCACTTGCTCCTGTTAAGTTTGCAACTAATATTGCTCCAAAAATACAAATTCCAATTGTAACAACTGTTTGTAGACTTAACTTTTCCTTAAAAACTATCACACCTAAAAGTGCAACCCATACAGGGCTCATAAACATTAATACAGTAGCAACTGCTACAGGTATTCTTTCTACTGATACCCCATAAAAAGTAAAACTTGCTGCATAAGCAATAATTCCATAAATAAAGCAAATAATAAGTCCCTTAAAATCAATTTTTAAAATATATGGTTCTTTTATTGATTTTATCAATAAAAAAACAACTCCTGCTAACAAACAACGTACAAAGGAAACTTCATATGAAGATAAGTTTTCCGCTGAAAGTCCTCTTACAAATATCCCCATAATTCCCCACATAACCGCTCCTATTATAGCAAGTAATATCCCTTTTCTTTGTGAGTTCATTTAACTATCCCCATTCTATATAATTGTAATTCCAACTTATTATAACTTAATTTTTTATAATTTAAAAGCTTTCATTTTTTAATTATAAAAAAATATTCATACTAATGAAAAAACATTATATATATCAACTTATTTATAAAAATTCATTGAGTATAGATAGTTAAATTTATATAACCCTTCAAACTAACTATTCTCGTGATTTATATACTAAAAAATCACTCTTCTACTGACAATAGAAAGAATCTCTTTCTTCATTTAAAAACTTACAACTATGTGAATTGTAATACTATTCACCTTCTATTTTCCATACTAAGATCTCATGCCCCCCAATTATATTACTGCTATGTCTTTTGCATTTTGGGCATATTTTATTTGTATAATCTATAAAAAATTCTTCATTACAATAGTTACATAGTGATTTCGCCTTTATTGTTTCTACAATAATACTTGCATCTTCACATATAGTATCTTTTTTAATAAATCAAAAGCAAAATTTAAAGACTTTTCATTTATACAACTAAATTCTCCTATTCTCATAAAAATCTTATTAATACTTTTTATATTATTTTTTTGTCCATTTTCACTAGCTATTCTTATAGCATCATACACCACAGAAATTTCATGCATATTATTCTCCTATTTTTATACTATCTTTATTGTAAACCCTGAGTACTTATCACTAGTTATATGTGCGGCACAATTTAGACAAGGATCAAAAGATCTTACTATTCTACCAATTATGGTAGGTGCGTATCTTATGTCATCTATTTTAGACCCTACTAAAGCTTCTTCAACTGGTCCCCTTAAGTTATTATTATCTTTAGGTGATAAATTCCATGCTGATGGAGTTATTATGGTATAATTTTTAATTACTTTATTTTCTATTTCTATAAAATGCCCTAATACACCTCTTGAAGCTGATTCTAATGACATTCCACTAGCATACTTAGGCATTTCAATTACATTCTGATTAGCCCTTTGAAGTTTAATAACTTGTAATATTCCCTCTAAACTTTTACAAATTTTTTCTGTTTCTAATACCCTTGCTATTAATCTATCCATAACTGATATAGAGTTTCTGTAATTTCCTGAAATAATCATTCTCGCCAAAGGTCCTACTTCCATAGGATAACTATTATATCTAGGTGCATTTACCCATGAATATGCATCTTCCTTATTATCATCAACTTCTGCTGGGTCACTTTTAGGATACACTATATTATTTTCTGAAGAAACCCATGTGTATTTTACATTTTCTACTATATTATTTGCGTTCAGACCTTGAATTGTTTCATTTATTATTACTCCGCCTTCTGCATATTTTACAGGCATATTATCTTCATAAAATAAATTTGTAGACATTAAATTTCCATAACCTCTACCTATGTTAAAGTAGTCACTATAATATTTTGAAACTATATAAATATCAGGAATAAGATTATTTTGTATAAAGTTTTTAATTTTATATAATATAGATTTTATTTCTTGATATTTTTGTATATCAAAATTAGTTGTAGTTCCGCCCACAAATATACCATGACTATGAGGAACTTTACCTGAAAGAATCGCTATAGCTTTATGTGCCAATCTGCTATATTCTATTGAATCGATATAATGACTTGCTACAATTGAATTTATGTTTTCAGGTAGTCTATAATCAAACTTCTCTTTATCTCCACTTTTATAAAGTGGATTAATATCCTTTAGTTCAACATAATCAGGAAATACAAATTGGTAAATATGCCTTAAGTGATTTTGTAAAAACTCAAATCCATTAGTTAAATCTCTTATAAGGCTTCCATTTTCATCAGGTACTATATTAAGTGCATTTTCTAATGTCTTGGAAGATACTGTTGCATGGTGAGTAGAACATATTCCACAAATTCTAGGAGTTAATCTTACAATATCAAGTGGATGTCTTCCTTTAAACATTGTTTCAAATCCCCTAAATTGCATACCACTACTTTTCGCATCTATAATTTTGTTATTTTCTATTTCAACCTCTATCTGAAGCAATCCACTTACTCTTGATACAGGATCTATAATTATTTTTGCCATACTTACCCCCTAGTAATTTGTAAAAGGCTCCATTTCATCTGGAAATCCGCTAGAAGCACATCCTATACAGGTTGTATTGTCTCCTATTGGCCAATTATCACTCTGATTCCATCTATGTTGTGGACAAAGTGTTTTTGTAATAGGGCCCCTGCACCCAAGTTTATACATACACTCTTTATCTCCAAGTTTAGTTGCAAATATTTCATTATCAAAAAAGTGTCTTCTTGGGCAATTGTCATGTATGGTTGTTGAGAAAAAAGCTACAGGTCTTTGCTGACTATCGAGCTCTGGTTTACCAAACGAAATTATATAACCTAAAGTCCCTAATATCCATATTGGATTTGCAGGACACCCCGGTATCCTTATTACAGATTTGCTACCTAGCGCCTCAGATACATCTACTGAATTTGATACATTAGGCCTTGCTGCAGTTGGCCCTCCATAACATGCACAAGTTCCTACAGAGATTATATTTTTTGACTTAGGAGCTATTTTTTTCAATAGTTTAAGCGCACTTATTTTCTCCCCTTTATATGTTACAAGTGTCGAAAAATTTTCCTTTAAAGGTATTGCTCCGCATACTATTAGAATTAAATCTTCTTTGCTATCTAAAGTTTTAAGAATGCGCTCATAAGCCTTTTCTCCCTGATCAGCCATTATAGTATTAAAAAAATTCATATTTACCATTTCAGTTAAGAAGTACATTATATCTGGATCTTCTCCATTTAAAAGAGTTATTACCTCTCCAAAGCAACCCGATGCCTCTAACCATATACAATTTGGTTTTTTATATTTTCTTTCCTTATTTTATTTATAGCTACATTAGCCATAGTTATAGGCATGTGTTTTTTACTTTCTATAATTCTGCATTTCATATGTTCGCCTCTATATTATTTTTTAAATAACCAACTATGGGAAGTTTTTTCTTTAACATATCTATCTTTTGTCCATGACATGAATAAAATGAGTCAGTATGTTCTTCTCCTACACTTAAACCATGATGACTTCCATTTGACCATTCATCAATATTTGTAACATCAAATACTATTCCATCTACTACTACATATGATGGATTTCCATCTTTTCCATTATATTTTTGCTTAATTTCTTCTAACGTAAATTCTTGTCTTTTAATTATATTTTTATTACTGAAATTTGATTTTTCACCCGAATCGTTTAAATCATATGATATGCCGTTTTTGATGTTATTTTGAATTTCTGTTAATTTTTTATATGACCTTTTTCATCTAGTATTATTTGTTTAAGTAAATCCGTTATATATTTATCATTTATATGAACTAAATGATTTTGGTATTGTCTTATAGCCTTTTTTTCTCCTTCTATATTAATTTCAATTATTTTTAATAAATCTTCTTCATACTCTACATAAGTTGGGCTCCACCATACTCTAAAACTATCCTCTCTAATTACTCTATATTTAGGATTAACTCCAAGAAGATATATAAGTTTTGATAGTATGTTTAAGTGTAGAACTTCTTTTAACCCTATTTCATTTAAAACGTTAGATATTTGTGGATACTTTTTAAATAAGACACCTTCATGGTTAAAGTATTGAGTTAAGGCAGTAAGTTCTGAAACTTGACCTGCATAATCTTCTAATAATAATCTTGCATAATAATGATTTGGTTTTTCAACTTTTATTTCTAAATCGTTGTATTCATCTATCATATTTCTTGGATTTTTCATAATTTACAATCCCCCATTTATTATATTTTCTATTATGCTTAAAACGTCATTGCATATATATTCAAACTTATTAAAGAGATTATTTGATAAGTTTAAAGAATACTCAACTTTATCTATTTCTATCCCTAGTAAATATCCGTTTATATAGGGTTTTTCTTTTATTAAAATATCTAATAAATTTTCTTCATGAGAGGTTTTAGATTTTAATATAAATTTATTACATTCTTTAAAATTAAATACACTTATACTTCCGCACGTTTTCCCTAGATAAGTACTATCTATTATAATAACTAAATCTTTTTTATGTATTTCATTTATACAATATAAAAAATCTGTCTCTCCTACTATAAACTCTATATTTTCTTTTAATGATACTTTGCTATTTTTAATTTTATCAACTACATATACACCTATTCCATCATCACCTAATAATATATTTCCAATTCCAAATACTTTTATCATATTATTTAATTACCTTCTTTAACATATTCTTGGTAAATTTTCTCCTTGAGCCATTTGAAGTGTCTTAATTGCTCCTAACTCAGTTTTAATATATAAATTAGGCTTAGTATCATATATTACTTCTCCTATTATTTTTGATTGCTTCCCTAGATCATTTTCTTGCATAACTTCTACTACTTTATCTGCATCCTCTTTTGACACAATGCATACTAATTTACCTTCATTAGCCGTGTATAATGGATCTAACCCAAGCATTTCACAAAAATTTTGAACATCCTCTTTTATAGGTATATCTTTTTCATTTAAAAGGATACTTTTATTTGAAAGGTTTACTATTTCTTTTAAAGTATTTGCAAGTCCACCTCTTGTTGGATCTCTCATTATTTTTATATTCTTACTAACTTTTAAAATATCATTTGCTAAATGATTAAGACAAGCACAATCACTTTTTATTTCGCTATCTACTTCAAAGAACTCTCTTTTAGTCATTATACTTATCCCATGATCTGCTATAGTTCCACTTATTATTATCTTATCTCCTTCTTTTATATTATTTTTAGACATTATATGCGATTTATCTTTTATTAATCCTATGCCCGTTGTATTTATATATATTTTATCGCACTTACCTTTTTCTACTACTTTTGTATCTCCTGCTACGATTTTTACATTTGCATAATTTGCAGTCTTTTTCATAGATTTTACTATTTCCTCTAAGGCGTTTATTGAGAAACCTTCTTCTATTATGAATCCAACCGTAATATAAAGTGGTTTTGCATAACTTACAGATAAATCATTTACCGTTCCACATATAGATAGCTTACCTATATCCCCTCCTGGAAAAATATAGGGTTTACAACAAAACTATCTGTAGTAATTGCTATATTTCCACTTATTCTATCTACTACACTTGAATCATTTTTTGAAGAAGTATGTCATTATCAAAGTGTTTGTAAAATAAACTTTCAATTAGTTTATGTGTTTCTTCTCCTCCACTTCCATGAGCTAATGTTATTTTATCCATTACCTATTATCCTTCCTTATATTTATAAAAATTTGCACAAGCTCCTTCTTCTGACACCATACATGGTCCTATTGGCTTTTGCGGTGTACATATATTTTTAAATAACTTACATTCATTTGGCTTTTTTATTCCTCTTAATATTTCTCCACATATACAATCAGTCTTAACATTACCGTATCTAAAGTTTGAAAACCATAGTTTAAATTTATACTTAGCATCAAATTCCATATACTTTTCTCTAAACTGTAACCCTGTATTTTCAATCATTCCAAGTCCTCTCCAATTACTGCAACTCGGTTTAAAAACTTCATTTATTATTTTTTTAGAAAGTTCATTTCCTCTATTTCTAACGACTCTCTTATATTGATTTTCACACTTATACTCCTTAGCTTTTATCATCTCACATAGTCTATATATTGAATAAATTATATCCACATATTCAAATCCAGATAAAACCATTGGAACTTTATTTCTTCTAGCTAATTTATCAAAGTCATCTATTCCTATTACAGTTGACACATGACCTGGGCATATAAATCCATCTATATTCACTTCTTTATCTAGAATTAAATTTTTTATTGCATTTGGCATTGTTTTAAGCGAGTGTAAAACACTTAAATTTTTTATATTATTTTCATATGCTTTTTTATAGTTAAAGCAATTATAGGTGTAGTTGTTTCAAATCCTACCCCTATAAACACTACTTCTTTTCCTTATTTTTCTTTGCAATGTTTATACAATCAAGAGGAGAGTATACAACTTTTATATTAGCCCCTTCTGATTTTTCATCGCTAAGACAATTTATACTCCCTGGGACCTTTAGCATATCTGCAAATGTACATAATATAACATTTTTATGTTTACTCAATATTACTGCATCATCTATGTAATTAGATTCTGTCACACATATAGGACACCCTGGCCCGGATATTAAATTTATATCTTTAGGAAGCAATTTATCTATACCTGATTTATATATTGCTCTTGTGTGGGTACCACAAACTTCCATTATATTTATTCTTTTTTCTAAACCTTGTTTATCTAAATTTTTATGAATTTTATCTAATAAATTTTTAGCTATTTCAGTATTTTTAAATTCATTTATATACACTATAAAACCACCTTAAAACTCTTTACATATCATTTTAAATATCTCTAAAGTTTCCTTTGCATATTCTTCGCTTATTTTTTCCATTGCACAGCCAGCATGAACTAATACATAATCTCCCACTTTTATATCTTCTATAAAAAATGTATTTATTCTCTTTTTTATTTTTCCAAAATCTACTAAAGACTCTCCTTCATAAAGCTCTATTACTTTAGCCGGAATGGCTACACACATTCTCTTCACCTCTATTATTTGCTACAATTAATTGCCCTATTGATATAGAGCTATCGTTGCATGGTAAAAGTTTATGAGTTAATACTTCAAACTTCTGTGCTCTAAGTTTTTTATATAAATTAGCTAAAATTATGTCATTTTGAAAAACTCCACCACTTAAAGCAACTTTATTTATATTGTATAATTCTCTTAATTTAGTACATATTATATAACTAAACTCTGTTACTGTATTATGAAATTTCATAGATATAACAGATTTAGATACATGTTTTTGCATATCTTGTAATATTCCATTTATGATAGAATCCGTATTTATAACGAATATTTGATTTATACAATGTATTTCAAATTTATAATATTCTTTTGTATAAATACTTTGTTTAGCCAAGTTTTCCAGCTCTATACAAGCCTCACCTTCAAAAGTTATTTTATTTGTAAATCCAAGAATTGCAGATATTCCATCAAATAACCTTCCCATACTGCTAGTTAAAGTACAATTTATATTATTATTTAGCATTGATAATATAAATTTATAATCTTTATCTTTCATATTATTTAAGATATTAAAATTAAAATCTTTTAAATCTAGTTGATTGATCAAACTTATAGCCATTTTCCATGGCTCTTTTGTCGCATTATCCCCTCCAGGCATTTGCATATATTTTAAGTGTCCAACTCTTTTAAATGTTTTATAGTCACATATTAGAAACTCTCCACCCCATATATTTTTATCTTCTCCATAACCACTTCCATCAAAGGCTATTCCTATTACCTTATCTTCTATATTATTTTCAAACATACAACTAGCTATATGTGCATGATGGTGGTATACTCCAATTTTCTCACATCTAAATTCATTTATATAATCTTTATGCCAAAAGTTAGGGTGCTTATCATAAACTATTCTATTAATTTTTATGTCATATAATTGCTTTAAATGATTAACATTCATTTTATAATTATCTAAAGCTTGTATGGAATTCATATTACCCATATATTGACTCATAAAAATATGAGAATCCTTTGATATGGTAAATGTATTTTTAAATTCACTTCCAAGTGCTAATATGTTTGTTGTATTTTTCTTAAAGGTCATAGGTGAATACCCTCGTCCAGCTCGTATTACTCTTTCTTCATTCATAATAACTTTTACTATAGAATCATCTATTGGTATATTTATATCCCTATCATGTAATAGAAAATAATCAGCTATATTTTTTAGACTATTTAAAACATCTGCATTTTTATAGGTTATAGGTAACCCACTAATATTTGCACTAGTCATTATAAGAATGTCTAAGTCATTATCAAATAATAAAATATGTAATGGTGTGTAAGGTAGCATTACTCCTAATGTATGATTTTGATATGATATATTGTTAGGTAGATTATTACTTTTTTTATTAAGAATTAAAATGGGTTTTTTATCTCCTAATAAAATCTCTTTTTCTTTATTATTTATTTTGCAATATTTATTAACTACACCTATGTCTCTCATCATTATTGCCAATGGTTTCGTTTTCTATTTTTCTTTTTCTTAAGGTATCTATAGCTTTAGAATCTCTAGCATTACATACTAAGTGAAATCCACCTATTCCTTTTATAGCCATTATTTTACCGTCTTTCAAAAGATCTTTTGATTTTTTTATTATCATTTCTGTTTGATTTTTCAAATTACCTTTTAATATAATCTCTCTTCCACTACTATCTAGTAAATACAGGTTGGGTCCGCATTCTTTACAACAAGTAGGCTGTGCATGAAATCTTCGATCTGTTGGGTTTTGATATTCTTCATAACACGGTTTGCACATTTCGAAATTTTTCATAGAGGTGTTATTTCTATCATATGGTAATTTTTTTATTATCGAAAATCTAGGTCCACAATTTGTACAATTAGCAAAAGGATATTTATATCTTCTTTTGTCATTTGGATTATTTATATCTTCTATGCAATCATTACAAATAGCAATATCTGGCGAAATTACAGTTATGCCATTTTCGTCTACATCGCTATTTATTATCTCAAAATTTTCATAATTTTTTATTTCTTTAGACTCTATAGTAACTTCTTCTATTTTTGCTAATTTAGGATGTCTTTTTTTTAGGTTATAAAAAATATTTATAGACTCTTTTTTCCTTCTATATTTATAGATACTCCATCACATGTGTTTTTGACATTACCATTTAGATTATTTTCTAATGCTAAATTATATACAAACGGTCTAAATCCAACCCCTTGAACAATTCCTTTAACTAGAATTTTTTACATTTCATATGTTAATCTCCTGTACATAAATTTTATGAATAAGTTAAATTTAATTTGTATATTATAAAGTATGCAAACAAAAAAGAGTCTATAACTAGACTCTTTATCTTTATATATTTTATATCCTGTCTCCATAAGGGTTTATTTAAATTTAGAAAGTTATTCATTAGCATAAGATACAAATTCTTCAATTGCAATACTACACTTTTTCTCCACCTGCAAATAAGTTTTCAAGTCCTGTTGTTCTCATATAATTGTCTATAGGTGCAACTGAAATTTATATAACTTATTAAAATTTATCCAGTAAACTTTCAAGTTTATCCCTCTATTTTGTAGTTATTTCATTTCCTAATAATTGCTATTTATAAATTTTGTACATGTTGATATTATGAAGTTAAATTAGTATGAACCCTAATCTTATTCCTTTTATATGCATAGCCTTGAAAAAAATAGTCAAAAGATTATAATCTAAGTTATTAACCAAATTGGTCAATAATAGAGGTGATAAATGTGACTGAACTATTTAATAAATTAAATGAAGATAAAAAACTTGCTATTATAAATTCTGGCATTGAAGTTTTTAGTATTTATGGATTTCAAAAAGCATCTACAGATTTAATAACTAGTAAAGCAGGCATATCAAAGGGCTTACTTTTTTACTACTTTAAAAATAAATTAAATTATTTCACCTATTTATTTGAGTATTCTCAGAAAATGATATCATCAAATATCGATATAGACATATGTAGAAAAACTGAAGACTTTTTTGAAGTTTTAGAATATATAATTGAACAAAAATATAAGCTTCTAGAAAAATATCCTCATATATTAAACTTTATTGTAGTTGCCTATTGCTCAAGTGACGAGAGAGTAATAGATATAGTGAAAAATAAAGTTACTTCTTATGATAACTTTGATATTTATGATTATCTAAAGAATATAGATAAAAGTAAATTCAAAAATGAAGAAGATATGCACAAAGTTATAGAAATGCTATCTCTAATGTTAGATGGATATTTACAAAACAAATTAAAAATGAATCAAAATATAGAAATTGATGAAATAATGGAAAAGTACAAACTTTGGACTTCTTTACTTAAAGAAGCTGTGTATAAATAAGGAGGATAATATGAAAATTGCAATCTTTACATTAGGAAGTCGTGGTGATGTACAACCTTATGTAGCCCTTGGAGTTGAAGCCTTAAAATATAATCATGAAGTAGTAATTTGTACTGGTGAAAGTTTTAAGTCATTTATTGAAGATAATAACATAGAATTTGCTAAAGCTGACTTGGACTTAATGGCCCTACTACAAACAAAAGAAGGTCAAAATATATTTAACAATGGGAAAAAACATATACTAAAATCTTTGAAATACGCTAAAGAAAAAGTAAACCCATCATACAGAAAAACTATGGATCAATTCTATAAGTGTGCTAAAGATGCAGACATAATAATATATCATCCTAAGTCTTTTGCTGCACAGGATATATCTCTAAAGCTAAATATTCCTTGTATATGTATATCCCCTGTACCTTTTATATATCCTATAGAAGAATTTCCTAACTTAGTAGTATTCTCACAAGGTAATTTAGGTAAAAAAATAAATAAGTTAACTTATATTCCTTTTAAATATGCTGATGCTTCTAATATAAAAGAAATAAATGATTTTAGAGAAAATGTGTTAAATTTGCCTAAGCGTAAAAGCGGAATATACGCTTATGATATTAATAAGAGACCTATTCCAATTGTTTACCCTGTAAGTAAATATTTATTTGAAGATATAAAAACTTGGGAAAATAAAGTGTATTTGCCTGGATTTGTTTTCTTAGAAAGTAATGAAGAAAAACTAGATGAGAAGATTGAGGAATTTATATCAAAAGGTAGTAAGCCAATAGTAATCTCATTTAGCAGTATGCCTCTAAAAAATCCAGATAAATTTAAAGATATTTTGCTTAAAGCTTTAGATAAAAGTAATAATAAAGCCATTATTTTAACTGGAATTAGTGGAATGAGTTTTAAAGATGAAGAAAATATATTGGCAGTACCATATGCCCCACACAACTTGCTATTTCCATTATCAAAAGGAATAATGCATCATGGTGGAGTTGGAACTATGGCTAGTGCATTGAAGTCTGGTAAACCCCAGTTAATAATGCCCTTTTCTGTAGACCAACCATTTTGGGCCAATAGATTATATGTATTGGGATATATAAGTAAACCTTTAAATGAAAATACTCTTACTGTAAATTCATTAGCAGAATCTTTCATAGAACTGGATAACCCCAAGTATATATCAAGTTCAATCAATATAAAGAAAAAATTAGATAGTGAAAATGGAAATGAAAACTTAATTAAGTATATAGAAAGTGTTTACTTGAATTATAAAAAGTAATTAATAAACAAAGGCAAGAATACACACATGCTTTATCGTGTGTATTCTTGCCTTTATATTTTTATATAATCTAAGAATCATGTCTGTAAGAGATTATATCTAACATTACTATTTAATCTCACCGTTTAAGTAAGCTTCTCTACATTTATCAAATGCACTTTTTCTTCCTGGCTTTTTTCTTACATTAGGAGCTTCTTCATTATTTTCTGGAATAAACCCAAATTCTCTTACTAAAGCTTCTTCTCTAACTATCCAAGTTTTACCTAATTTTTTAACATCTTCTCCATCAACAAATCTACTTCCAACATTATGTCTTAATGTAGATTGATCTATATTATACATACTAGCTACATCTGCAAATGTATAAAACCTTCAAATGAACTCATAGTATCACTCCTTATTATTTCCTATATAAGGATTATTAACTCTTATCGTGATTTATATACTATGTTTTTATATAATGCAGTTTTAAAATATGGTATAATTAGGTTCTGAGAAACTATAGTTTAAGAGTGGTGGATTTCTATACAGATAAATACCTACTTTCTAATGAAAGGAGGTGAATGGTATGGAAATTTTTAAATTGTTATTACACAATTCAGATACCATAATAATTGGTATACTGACTTGTTATTTATACGATACATTAAAAAACCACTCTTCTACTGGCAATAGAAAGAGTGGTAGCTATTGTGATAAATGTGATCACAATAGAAAGAATTAGTTATTCTATTTAATACATAGAAACCACACTCTATTCCACTAGACTATAGTTTCTTTTTTTACATGTTAATACTTATATTATACTACAAATATATTAAAAATAAACTACTATTTACATTCTTATTTAATTTCACAATCTTAAAAATTAATTTAGTGTCGTGTATTTTGATTTAATACTTTACACAGTTACAAGCATGCTTACCTCCAACATCATTTAAGTCTACTCCATAAGCACTTGCTCCATTTAAAAACTTACAACTAGATGAATTGTGATAATAGCTATTTCCTTTAGCTATATATACAGTTTTCCCACTAGATGAAGATGTTTCATTAGAACTCCCCTCATTGCTCGAGCTTGATGGTGGGTTATACTCAACTGGATTTTCCCAACAGTTGCACTCAAATTTTCTCATATCTGATGTAAGTTTTACATAAGATGTACTCGCTCCTTCTAAGTACTTACAATTAGGTATAGTGTGATAATAACTATTTCCATTTGTTATATATACATACTCTCCTATATGCTCATTATCTCCTTTATCATAGTTACTACTATTGTTTCTAGATGATACTGTTGTATTTGTATCATTATTGCTACTTAATGAAGATTGTTCATCAGTACTTTGTTCATCTTCTGAATTATCATAAGATTCATAGCTAGTGTAATCTTTTTCTGTTTCATTATCATTACTCTCAGCTAATTCTAAATTTGTATCCTCCAATTGACTAGATGTAGTTGATTCCTCTTTTGAACAACCAATTAACCCTATGCTAAGTACTACTACTAATGTTAAAACTCTTTTTCTTAATTTCATGCTTTTACCTTTCTTGCTTCGATTTAATTCTATTTCCCTTATTTAAATATAAACAGCACAATATATTATACATTTTTATCTTGTCGATTTTTGTAAAATTTAGTAGTTTGAAAACTATATTTTTATATATGTTTTGATAGTTATAAATTATAATAGTTTATATAAATTAATTAGATTTGAGGTTGGAAATGGCTCCCAACACGCTATCTTTTAGATAGTTACCAGAGATGCAGGATACGCCGCCCTGCCAACTCTAATTAGTTTGCTAACGAGGGTATTTTTAATACTCTCGTTTTTTATTTATGTAAATTAATTTATTTGCTCTATATTTTTACTACATATGTTTAAACTCTATTCTTCAAATACTTTATTTTCCTACTTAAAACTTCCTATGCTAATCTTACCTGAATAATAACTTTTAGGAGGTACATATATGAAATGGTATTTAGATTTTGGTCATGGAGGTAAAGACTCAGGAGCTGTTAGTTCCAATGGTAAAAAAGAAAGTGATATGGTTTTAAAAATAGGTATGATAGTTAAATCTATTCTTGAAGAAGCTTTTGAAAAAGTAGTTACTACTCGTGAAGAAGATAAGTTTTATTCTTTATCTTATCGTA
>NZ_JAIXHU010000032.1:0-35816 GCF_025671395.1 Paraclostridium sp. AKS73
TTACCTTAATACTATAAGTATTATAATTTATATATTATTAAGATATTTTTAATCGATTTCATATATATTTCATATTTAAATATTAAACTTTTATTAAACATATTGTGAGTCTAAATTTTAACAGGAGGATCCTGAAATGAAAATTAATTTTTTTCCAAGAAGTAAAGTAGGTCAATGTACTGTAATGATTATGACTTTAACTATAATATTTTTTGTAGTTGGAAATTTTATATCTTGGGATTTTTCTTATTATGGATTTAATTTTATAATGAAAAATCAAATCCATATAGCTATACTATTTGGTATATTAATCTTAGGAGTTTTATCTTGTATATTAGGATTTATTGCTATAGATAAAAAAAGAGACAAATCAATTTTAGTCCTTTTCTCTATAATATTAGGAATAAATAATATTGTTGGATTCTTTAGCATTATTGCACATATATTTATTTAATAAAGTATAGACTATAGCTAAAACTATAGTCTATATTTTATTCTTTTTATCTAATATTTATTAATAAATTCATATAAAAATTTTTTCCGAATAAAATTACACATAAGCTTTTAAAAGTATCATTCGTATCGCTTCGAACTATATGTATCTTTTTAGTTATTAAGTCAATTTCATGTGTTAGTTTTTTCAACATTTCCAGGAAAACGTTTCATTCATTTTTTTCACTTTATACTTAGTATCATTGACAACATATTTGTATAAGAGTAGTATAGCTTAATGTAAAGTTAATTTTATATATGTTTTCAAAATATTAGGGGGGGATAATTAATTTTATGAAACTAAATATAAAAAAAATAGCATCTTCTGAGGTGTTTACCAGGAAGTTTACTTTTATCTGCAACAGCAATTTCTATAACTTTAGCAAATAGTCCATTTTCATCTTTTTATCATCAACTCTTAGGAGAATTTAAATTTCTAGGTCACTTTAATGTACATATGTTAGTAAATGATTTTTTAATGGCTATATTCTTTTTGTTAGTAGGACTTGAAATAAAACATGAATTACTATATGGAAATTTATCTAGCTTCAAAAAAGCTTCTTTTCCTATAATCTCAGCATTGGGTGGAGTAATTATTCCAGCAATTATATTTATGTGGTTTAATAAAGGTACTCAATTTGAGGCTGGAGTCGGAATTCCAATATCAACTGATATAGCTTTTGCTGTAGGCATTTTTATGATATTAAAAAATAAATTAAATCCATCTTTAAAAATATTTTTACTTTCTTTAGCTGTAGTAGATGATTTAATTTCTATAATTGTAATTGGAGTTTTGTATTCTTCAAATATAAATTTTAAAATTTTATATTTAGCATTATTTCTTGTATGTATTCTAATGTACATGAATATACGCCTTAAAATACACAAAATTTATCCATATCTCATAATCGGTTTATTTATATGGGGACTTATATATTTAAGTGGTGTTCATGCTACAATCAGCGGTGTTTTAATTGCAATGTCAATTCCATCTACTAAGCTTAGCGGAGAAAGGGAGACTATTTCATCTAAGTTAGAACGCAGATTGAATCCACTGTGTAGCTTATTTATATTACCGCTATTTGCTTTAGCAAATACTGCAATAACATTAAATCTAAACATAGATATTTCTAATAGTTATACTTTAATCAAAGGTATCGTAGCTGGACTATCTATTGGAAAACCTTTAGGTATAATGACATTTGCATTTATAGCAACAGTGCTTGGTATTACAGAAAAACCTAAGGGGTCAACTTGGTTATCAATATTCTCAGTATCAATACTTGCTGGTATAGGCTTTACAATGTCTATATTCGTCTCAGAAATAGCTTTTGATAATAACTCTGAATTTGTAAGTATTGCTAAAATATCTATATTATTAGCATCATTAATTTCAATTATTTCAACTTACATAGTAGCCACTCTTACTAGTAAAAATGCTACGTCTAATAAATCATATACATTTAAACATAAAAAAACTGCTTAAATCAGAAGACTTGGAACAAATAATTTGTTTCAAGTCTTTTATTTTTACTATATAATATACTTAATTTCACTTTGAGGAAATTCATTTAATATGTTATCTTTAAAAAACTCTTTCATATCTGCTAATTGTTCTTTTGTATAAACGTATTTACCATATCCAAATTGTCCATATTTAAATGTTCTAGAATCATCAACCATCGGTAGGGTAGTTTCTGGGAAAATTTCTATTATTCTATTTTTTGCTTTAGTAGTATATCTATGAGAAATAACTTCAAATGTAAGTTTGTCATGATAATTTTCTGGTAATGTATCTTTTATATGCTTTATTAGTTTTTTATAATCCTCTTTCCAATTTTCATATAAAAAACTGGTGCAATTATAAATCCTATCTTATACCCAGCTTTTGCTGCTTTTGCAGCAGCCTCAATTCTTTTATTAGAAGATGCAGTATAATGCTCATAAGAATCTATTATTTTAGGCGTGTTTATACTAAATCTTATTTCTGTATGATTATTATGATTTATATTCAAAAGACTGTCTATATCGCTATATTTAGTTACAAATCTAAACCTTCCTTTATCTTCTTTTCCAAAAAATTCTATTACAAGCTTTAGTGAGTTTGTATAAGGCTCTAATGGAATTGGGTCTGACGTTGCAGCTCCTTCGAATATAGTTATCTCTGGCTCTCTTTCATCAATATACTTTTTAGTTTGATTTAATACATCATCCATGTTTACAAAAACTTTTACAAATGGTTTATCTCCTAATTGTGTATTTAAATAACAGTATTCACATCTCCCCATACATCCACTTACAATTGGCAATTGATAGTGTGCTGAAGGTTTACATGTTTGAAACTTTAAGCTACTTCTTTTTCCAACAACTAAAGTTTCTTTTCCTGATCTGTATTGTTCAAATAAATTTTCTCCTGGAATATTACTCTTTACTCTATTTGATGTTAATTGTATAATTTCTACATTTTCATTGTCTTTCAACTTGTCATAAATTTTTTTTCCAATGTATGTATCTATTGAGTTTTTTCAAATATAACTCTTTTAGGACTAAACATTTTTTCACCTCTCAAAATTAATTATTTATTATATCTTATCCAATTTTATTTAAAGTAAAAGATTACATGTTAATAATTCATAAATAATTAATAATAAAGTATATAAAAATATTTAGTAAACGTAATTTTATTAAATACAAAAATGCAATAGTTTTAACCTATTGCATTTTTATTAACTATCTTACTTGTCTTTATTCATTTTCATAAGAATTTCTTCACCTTTAGAAACTAATGATTTGGTCATAGCTCCTCCAACTTGTTCTCCAGCAAGAACATTTTTAGATATTCCTTCTATAGTATTTTGAGGTGCATTACTTTCAACTTTCCCACTTAGTATATTATAGTTATATCCAAGTTCATTAGCGATTTCCATTTTAAACATATTTAAAGCTTGTTTTGCATTGTTGTTTATTGTTTTACTCATTAAAACACATCCTTTCATTTATTTTGCTTATATACTAGGATGTACTTAATTTTAAATATAATTCAATGGATTATATTTAAAATTAAATCTAAAAAAGACTCCTATATAGGAGTCTTTTAACATTGTAAACAAAATTTCATATTATTTTCCTTGTTTTTCATAGTCACTTAAAAACTTAGCTATACCTATATCTGTTAAAGGATGTTTAGCCATTTGTTCTAAAACTTTAAATGGTATAGTTGCTATATCAGATCCTGCCATAGCACATTCTGATACGTGTATTGGATTTCTTATACTTGCAGAAATTATTTCTGTTTGCATATTATGGACTCCAAATATGTTTGCTATTTCACTTATAAGTTCTACGCCTATAGCCCCTATATCATCTAATCTTCCTACAAATGGACTTACATAAGTTGCCCCTGCTTTAGCTGCAAGTAATGCTTGTTGTGATGAGAATATTAATGTAACATTTGTTTTTATTCCTTTTTCAGTTAATATCTTAACTGCCTTTAATCCTTCTATACACATAGGTATTTTAATAACTATATTTTTATGTAGTTTAATTAATTCCATAGCTTCTTCAACCATTTTATCACACTCTAAACTTATTACTTCTGCACTTATAGGTCCATCCACTATACTGCATATTTCATTTATAACTTCTTGAAGATCTCTACCTTCTTTAGCTATAAGAGATGGATTTGTTGTTACCCCATCTATTATTCCCCAAGTATTGGCTTCCTTTATTTCATTTATATTAGCTGTATCTATAAATATTTTCATTTTTATGTCTCCTTTTTATTTTTATAAAGCTACTATTGCTCCTACTATTAATGCACTTAAAACACTTACACAGAATCCACCTATCATACCTCTAAATGCTAATTCTGCTAGTTGTCCTCTTTTTTCAGGACAGAATACTGATATACCTGATATACAAATTCCCATACTAGATATATTTGCAAAACCTGTTAAAGATATCGCCATCATTAATCCAGTTCTATAATCAAGAGTGTTTAACATTTGTCCTAATTCTCCAAAAGCAACAAATTCATTTAAAGCTAATTTACTTCCTAATAATTGTCCTGCTGTTAATATGCTTTCTTTTGGGATTCCCATAAAAAATCCGATAGGTGCAAATACATAAGATAATATACCTTCTAATGATAGTCCTACTATTGAAAGTCCTCCATTAACTAGTGCAACTAAAGCTATTATAGCTATTAATGATGCTCCAATTCCAAGTGCCATATGCATTCCATCAGTAGCACCTTGAGATATAGCTTCCATTATATTACTATTATTTCCTTTGTTATCTATAGTTACCTCATCACTATTTATTGTAGTTGTAGCATACTCTACAACAGCAACAGTGTCTGTTCCATTTCCATTCTCTATTGTTTCACTACTTACAGTTTCAACTTCATATACTTTTTCTGGAAGTATTATTTTAGATATTATTATACTTCCTAAAGGAACTAGAGCTCCTCCTATTAATAAGTATTGCATCGGAATTCCAAGACCTGCATATCCACCAAGAACAGTAGCTGACATACTCCCCATTCCTGATATTAGAACTAACATTATCTCACTTTCAGTCATACCAGATAAATATTTACTTACAAGTATAGGTGACTCTGTTTGCCCTAAAAACATATTTGCAACTGCTACGAAGCTTTCCACTTTACTTGTTCCTAGTACTTTTTCTATTGCTCCTCCTATAAGCTTAACAACAAAGCCTATAAGTCCTATATAATAAAGTGCTGCTACAAGTGCAGATATAAATATTATATTACCTAAAACTTGAATACCAAATATCATTCCTGTTGGTGCTCCTGCATCTGCTAAAGGTCCAAACACAAATCCAAGACCTTGTGCTCCATAACTTAATACTCTTGTTACAAAATCTGATATTTTTTCTATTGCCATTCTTCCTAAAGGAAACTTTAATAGTAGAAATGCTAAAACTATTTGAATCCCTAAAGCTTTTAATATCATCTTTTTATTTACATCTTTTTTATGTGGAGATACTAAATATAAACCTCCTAATAAAAGAGCTATCCCTATTATATTTAACACTATTGCCATTTTTCTCGCCCTCGTTTTTCTATATGATAAGTTTTTTGATTGGTGTGATTTTAATCAGATACTATTTATATTTTTAAATTTCAATAGTATCTGATTAGATTTATATGTTAGGTTTTAATTTGACGTTAATTATATTTCATGAACTATACTTTTTACTAGACTTAAGAATTGTTCTTTTACTCTTTGTGTAGTTTCTATTACTTCCTCATGATTTAAAGGTTGGTCAAGTATTCCTGCTGCCATGTTAGTTATACAAGATACTCCTATAACATTTAATTTACTATGAGATGCAACTATTACTTCTGGTACTGTTGACATTCCAACTGCATCAGCTCCTAATATTTGAGCCATTCTTACTTCAGCAGGTGTTTCATATGTTGGTCCAGTGAAGAATGCATACACGCCTTCTTTTATATCAATATTTAATTTTTTTGCGCATTCTCTAGCTAATTCAACATATTTTGGAGTATATGCAGTCGACATATCTGGGAACCTTACGCCTAGTCTATCATCATTTTTACCTATTAAAGGATTGTTTCCTCCTAGATTTAAATGATCTTTTATTATCATTAAATCTCCAGGATTAAAGTCTTTATTAGCTCCTCCTGCAGCATTTGTTACAAATACCGTTTCAACTCCAAGAGCTTTCATAACCCTTACAGGGAATGTTGTTTCTTGCATTTTATATCCTTCATAAAAATGGAATCTACCTTGCATAGCTACAACATCTTTTCCTTCTAATTTACCTATTACAAGTTGCCCTTTATGTCCTTCAACTGTTGAAACAGGAAAGTTTGGTATTTCATCATAACTAATTATTACAGGATTTTCTATTTCATCTCCTAAAACACCTAACCCTGATCCTAGTATAAGACCTATAGTTGGATTTGAATTTATTTTAGATTTTATATAATTTGCACTTTCTGTTATTTTTTCATATAAGTTGTTCATTATATATACCTCACTTTTCTATTTATGTTTGATTTTTAAAACGTTTTCTTATTATGTAAATTTTTAATACCCTGTTACTTCTTCATTATTTATTATTTTTATTATAGAACTTGTTCCAAGCCTTTTAGCTCCATTGTCTATAAATCTTTGGGCAGTTTCTAAATCTTTTATTCCTCCTGCAGCTTTTATTAATACATCATTACCTATATTTTCTCTAAATAAAACTATATCTTCTAATGTAGCTCCTCCTGTACTAAATCCTGTTGAAGTTTTTATAAAATCAGCTTTAGCTTCAGTTACGCACTTACACATTTGTATTTTTTCCTCTTCACTTAAAAGGCATGTTTCGATAATTACTTTTAATACTTTATCTTTACAAGCTTCTTTTATAGATTTTATTTCATTTGTAATTTCTTCAAATTTTTTATCTTTTAACATCCCTAAGTTGATTACCATATCAATCTCATCTGCTCCGTTATTTATAGCATCCTTTGTTTCAAAAACCTTTACAGCTGTAGTATTATATCCATTTGGGAATCCAATTACTGTACAAACTTTCATATTATCCCCTACAAATTCTTTTGCTTGCTTTACAAATGATGGTGGAATACAAACGGATGCCACGTCATATTTCATTGCATCTTCACAAATTATTTTAATATCCTCCCAAGTAGCTGTCTGCTTTAATAAAGTATGATCTACCGTACTTAAAATCATTTTTTTATCCATGGTTACTCTCCTTATGTCTATTGTTTTTATTGAATTTAATTATTCTATTATTTCATGTATTATAAAGCTTTTTACTGGTTTTTCATTTCTTATATCATAAGCCTCTTGTAATTGTTCTTCAGCTTTTTCAAACTTATCTTCATCACTTGAGTATAAAGTTGCTAAAACATCTCCTACTTTTACATAGTCACCCATTTTCTTTTTAAGTATTATTCCTGCTCCGTAGTCTAATTCATCATCTTTAGTGTGTCTTCCTGCACCTGTAAGTAATGATGCTATTCCTACTTTTTCTGCATTTAAATCGTATATATATCCTTCTTTAGTTGCCTTTACTTGATGTACTAATGGTGATATTTCAAATAATTGAGGATTCTCTATAACTTTTTGATCTCCACCTTGAAGAGTTGCTAGTTCTTTTAATTTGTTAAGCGCTGAACCATCTTTTAATACTGTTTCAAGTTTTTCTCTTCCTTTTTTAACGTCTGGTTCTATATCTCCTATTTTTAGCATTTGAGCCCCTAATTGTAAGCATAATTCTCTTAAATCTTCAGGTCCTTCGCCTTTTAAAACTTCTATAACTTCTTTTAGTTCAAGTGCATTTCCTATTGCATATCCTAGAGGTTCTCCATTTAATGTTATAGCTGCTGATGTTTTTCTACCTAAACTATTTCCTATGTTTACCATAGCAGTAGCAAGTTCTTTTGCATCTTCTGCAGTTTTCATAAATGCTCCCTCACCATACTTAACATCTAATAATATAGCATCAGACCCTGAAGCAATTTTTTTACTCATTATACTTGCAGCTATTAAAGGTATACTATCAACAGTTGCAGTTACATCTCTTAATGCATATATTTTTTTATCTGCTGGAACTAAGTTTTGAGTTTGCCCAGCTATAACTAATCCGGCATTTTTAACCATGTCTTTAAATTTATCTTCATCAACTGATATGTTAAATCCAGGTATAGATTCTAATTTATCTAATGTTCCACCTGTATGTCCTAGTCCTCTACCTGATAGTTTTGCAACCTTTCCTCCAGCTGCACATACCATAGGAACTAAAATTAAAGATGTTTTGTCTCCAACTCCCCCAGTACTATGCTTATCTAATTTAATTCCATCTATCATACTTAAATCTACTACATCCCCTGAGTTAACCATAGCCATAGTAAGGTTTGCTGTTTCTTCTTTAGTAAATCCATTTAAATATATTGCCATCAATAATGCTGATGCTTGATAATCTGGTATTTCACCATTAGTATATTTTTCTATGAAAAACTCTATTTCTTCTTTAGATAATTCCTTTTTATCTCTTTTTTAGATATGATATCGTATACTCTCATTTTAATATCCCCTTATCTATTAATTTTATAGTTGTTTAACTTAATCCAGGAATTCAATTGTTCAGAGCTCTAGGTATTATTATGTTTTTATTTATTATGTCATTTTTAATTAATTCTACATTTTTAATAGTGTTTTTTTAATTTCAACGCTTGATCCTTCTCTTGTATAATCAATTACATTTTCTCCAAGACCAATCGTGTGTACGCCTGAACTCCATGAATTATTTTTAATATTTTTTACTTCTTGGTATATAATGTCATTTGCATATCTTGTAGCAGTTGATACTATATGTTCAGGAGCAAAAGAATTTTGATTTCCATCTACTCCAAATGCATACTTATTAACTTGCTTTGCTGCTAAAAAAACTCCTATTCCAGATTTTCCTGCTAATTGTTGAATATAAACAGCTCCTTTATTATACATAGAAAGTGCAATTTCTTTTGCTTTTGCAGGGTCTGAAAAATCTCCTACTACAGCTTTCATAACATTTACATCAGGATTTACATATTTAACTCCAGCTTCAAATCCAATGGCACCTTCATTTAAATACTCTAAATCTTTTCCTAGTATAATTCCAACTGACTTATTTTCACTATCAGATAACTCAAGTCCTGCAATAACTCCATTTAAAAATGTTTGTTGTTCCCATTTCGTGCTTATAGAACTAACGTTCGATAGCTCTAATTTAGAATCAATTATAGTAAATTTTTGATTTGGAAATTCTTTCGAAACCTTTTCAACAGCACTTTCTTGCTCTCCTCCAACAGAAATAATTAAATCGTAGTCTTTTAGACTAGCATACTCTCTAGCAAATTTTTCATAATCATTCTTGCTTTTTGATTGAGTGTAATCAAACTCGATCCCTAATTCTTCTTGAGCTCTTAATATTCCATCATAGCATAAATCATTAAAAGCCTTATCTCCTAAACCAGCTTCATTAAAGATAATTGCTATCTTTGTATTTTCATTACTTTTAACCTCTGATTTAGTTTCTTTGCTTTCTTGTTTATAAGCAATTATCATAATTAATAGTAAACCAGTTAATATAACAAGTTTTTTATAGTTTAATTTCATTTATTAATTATTCCCTTCTGCTTTAATAATATTATATTAAATAAAACGTTTTCACTCTATAAACCCTATTGATATAAAGTTTTAATTTTTTGATATATTTGTATATCTATGTCTAAATATATTGACATTTTTTGCACTATATTGACATAGATATACATTATTCTTTAACTATCTATCATCCTCAGGTGATATTCCTTTAAACTTTTTATAACTTCTTGAAAATAGCTCGCATTTGTATATCCAACTTCTATTGCAATTTGAGAAATTTTCATATCGGTATTCTTTATTAAAGTTTCCGCTTTTTTCATTCTATAGTTAGTTAAGTAAGAACTAAAGTTTTCTCCAACTTCTTCCTTAAACAACCTTGAAAAATATTCATGTGATAAGAATACATAGTTAGATATATCTTGAAGAGATATGTGCTGTTTATAGTTTTTATGTATATAATCAATTGATTTTTTTATAGTTTTTGAATAGCCATCCTTACGTTCACTTAAGGTACTCTCTTTTTGTAATCTAATTACCTTGTTCTTTTCTAATTCTTTCACAGACTCATTTACTTTATCTAAAATTTCTTTTAATTCTTTTGGCCTAATATCTGATTTTACTAAGTATTCATACACTCCACAACTTATAGCTTCTTTTGCATAAGAAAATTCAGCATAATTTGTAAGTAATATAACATAAATATCTGGAAAACTTCTTTTATTTTTTTGTAAGCTCTATACCTCCCATTATTGGCATTTTTATGTCACTTATAATTACTTTAGGGTTTAGGTTTAATGCTAATTCATATGCTTCTTTTCCATTTGATGCGCTTGCTAGAACATTAAATTCATTGGAAATATTTGAAATAGTATATGCTATCCAATCTCTTATAGGTGCTTCATCTTCTACTACTATTATATCTAACATATTTACCTCCTAATTTGGCAGTATAAAAGTAATTTTAGTTCCTTTACCTTCTAAACTATCTATCTTTAATCCATAGTCTTGTCCATAATTTAATTGTATTCTTTCATGTACATTTATAACTCCAACACTATTTATGCTAGCTTCTTTATTTAAAACGTGATCTAATTTATCTTTAGACATTCCTATTCCATTGTCTTCTATAATTATTCGTATACTATCCTTTAGACTATAACCTTTTATATTTATATACCCTTTATTATTTTCCTTTTCCATACTGTATAGTATTGCATTTTCTACGATAGGTTGAAGTATAAATGATGGTATTTTATAATCTTTTATATTTTCATCAAATTCATATTCTATATCAAAACAATTAGGATATCTCATCTTTTGAAGCTCTACATAATTTTTTATATTTTCTAACTCCTCTTCCAATGTAATCATTTCACTTGCTCTAGGTAAAATACTTCTAAGTAGTTTTGTAAACCTATAAAGCATTTCTTCGGCTACTTCTGTTTTATTCATTGAAACTAAAAATCTTATACCACTTAATGTGTTGTATAAAAAATGAGGATTTATTTGAGCCTGTAAAAAGCTTAGTTCAGCTACCCTTTTTTGTTTTTCATATTTTTTAATATTTTCTATTGACTCATGTAACCGTTTTACCATACTGTTAAAAGAGCTTTGAAGTTGACCTATCTCATCATCTCTATCAACCTCTACTTCTACCTCTAAATTACCTTTCATAACATATTCCATCTTATCCTTTATCTTTAAAATAGGATTTGTTATCCAAACTGATATTTTATATGTAATTATTAGCGCCGGAATGCTTATTAATGCGATTATATAAAGTGTCCTTTGAGCAATTTTATTAGATACTTGCGACATTATATTCGAAGGTATAACTTGAATGATTTTCCATCCATAGGAGTCTATATTAGATTTAATTTCGATATTACTTGAATTCATATTGTGAGAGTTTTTATTAGTTTTATATTTTGTTCCTATTAATCTTTTGTCTTTACTTGAAATTATCTTATCTGTAGAGTCAACGATATAAACTGATGTTCCTTTTTCTAAAAGATCTGAATACCTGTCATATAGCATTGTTTCACTTATATCTATAATTAAAACTCCTAAAGTTTCATTAGTTATAAAATCTTTTATAACTCTACCCATTTTTAATATATTCTTATATGGTCCAATCCCATTTTCATCTCTATATGTATTTATAAGAACTGTATTTCCATTTGCTTTTACTATTTTTTCATACCATTCTTGGTTTTTAATATTATCTAAATTATACTTATTTTTAGAGTATGTTCCATAGCTCAAACCGTTTTCTCCAACTATGTATAGCTCTGGCTTCATATTAAACTTTCCATATTTGAAAATTTGATCCATTAATAAACCTTCTACATAATCGTAATTTTCTTTGTTTACTATGACATCTTGATGTTTATCTTTTGGATTAGATAATATGTCTATTAACTTGTTATCTGCCACAATATTATTCCCTATACTTTCTACATTTGAAAGCAATATTGAAATATTATTAGATACCTCATCTAATACTTGTAATCTCATTACTTGTATTTCTTCTTGGACAATCTTATTACTGTCATTTATAACCCAGGCACTAATAATTCCTGTTATAAATACAATCAAAACAAATATCAATAAAAATAGCTTAAATGTAATGCTATTTGTTTTTATCATAATCACTCCTTTTCTCTTAGATTTCCAACTAATAATTTTATCTTATGTGACTATTTAAATCAATATTTTTATATTTAAAAACAAATATACAAAAATAAGCATATTAAAACTTTATCTCAAGTTTATATGCTTATTTTTAAATATTTTATTTGTTTTTTCTATCAAGATTTATCTCAATAGAATCTTTTGGACATTTATAAACACACTTTTTACAGAATATACAGTCAGAGTCTTCTACTAATCCTTCTTTATATTCCTTTGGTGAAATTCCCATTGGACATGCTTTTGTGCATAGACCACAGCTTACACAGCTATTATTGACTTCTAAGTTTACTTTTCTACCTTTTATCTTTGCTACAACTGCTGATAAAGTTCCCATTGGGCAAAAATTACACCATGTTCTCTGATTATAGAAAAGTCCTAAAATAATTCCTATTATAGATGTTATTACTATTATTTTGTAAAATACAAACCCTATTCCATATAAGTTTCCCCAATTTTTATATAATCCCATTGAGAAGTTAAATATTATAAATAATACCATAAATGCTCTAAATAATTTACTTTTTAAAAATTTAGGTACTTTCTTTTTAGGTGAAAACCTAGATAGTACGTTCTCATAGAAATTACCTCTTGGACAATAATTTCCACACCAATAGCGCCCTTTTCCTGAAAATGCAACTGCAATTGGCGCAACCATACATATTATAGCTATAATAGCAAATCTCATATCAAATAATGATAGTATTAAAAAAGTTAAAAAGATTAAGTATCCATACTTTTTATAAAGTTCTTTAACCATATTTCTCCTCCTAGTTAAATTAAATTTATCTTATGAATACATAATATAATTATTTGATATTTTTTTCTGTGACTTTGTAACATTTCTTATTTAATTATACTAAGGTCTTCTTGCTCCTTTATAATGTGTTTCATAGTACCCAGTTAATTTAGACTTTTTAATTCCAGACTTTTCATTTGCAGCATGTACAAATTCATTGTTTCCTACATACATGCCTACATGACTTACTCTCCCTTTTCCCATAGTATCAAAAAATACTAAATCTCCTACTTGTAAATCTTTTTTATCTACAGCTTTTCCAAACTTACTTTGCTCATATGAAGTTCTTGGTATGTCTTTTCCTAATGCATTTTTATAAACATATTGAACTAATCCTGAACAATCAAAAGAATTAGGTCCAGTAGCACCCCATACATATTTATTTCCTACTTTGCTTTCTATTAACTCAACAGCTTTATCCATATCATTAGATGCAGATGTATTTATATTACTTTTTTCTGCTGGTTTGACTGTATTCACTAATGTATTTTCTGCACTGTTTTTATTTGAAGTTTGGTTGCAATTGTTAATCTTACTACTATTTATATTACTTTGAAGTGTTTGTAATGAATCCAAACTATGTTCATCTTGATTATTATTGCAATGACAACTGCACTTGCAATTGTTTGTTGGAATATTTTCTATTGCATTTTCTAAAATTAAATTAAATAAATCAAAATTACTATTAAACTCATTTTTATTATTTGTATTTGCTTGATTTACTGCATTTAAAAGTTTAATTGTGACTAATTGGCTTACATCCATTCTAAATCTCCTTGTTCTATATTTTTTAAAATAACAAAAAATAACCGTATATATTTAATACGGTTATTTCTTAATTTTATTTAGTTTTAATTTGTATTTACTTTATAGATTCTAAAAATTTAATAATCTCGTTAGATGTAATATTTATTTGCTCTTTATTGCTTATTAAAGATTTCCCATCACCTTTTTGTTCTCCATAATCTCCAAATCCAGCATGATTTCCTCCTGGAATTTCAATAAATTTAGAGTTTGCAGGCATTACTTTTTTTGCATTTTTTACTTTATTTAAATCTGCAACTTTATCATTACTTCCCCATAAAGACAATACATTCATCTCACTCTTTGCAAAATCCTTATTATCTTTAGGATATGATGCTAACAGCACTAACCCCTTTATTTTACTGTCTTTCAATGCATAATCAGAAGCCATAACCCCACCTAATGAGTGTCCTCCTATAACCCATGAGTTCACATCTTGATGCTCATCTAACATATTCTTAGCTTTATTAGGTGATAAAATTGCTAAATTGAATTTCATCTTACTTAATATAACAGGATATCCTTTAGATGCTATTTCTCTAGCCATAGGCGAATATGCACTATTTTCTACTTTAGCTCCTGGATAAAAAATGAATCCAACTTTCTTTTTATTTGATTTAGGATTAAAGAAAATATCCCCATTTTTCTCATTTTCAACAATCACGTTGGAATCTGACTTTAATGATTCTATAGCATATGATTGTGATTTATAATAAGAACTTGTGTAAATAAAAAATATACCCGCTAGTATAGTTAAAATAGCAACTATACTACCACTAACCTTAAACTTTAAAGATTTCTCTTTCATTATGCTACTCCTTTTTTAATTTTCATTTTAATCCTATAATATATTCTACATTTTGTCTATATGATAGTGATTTATAGAAAATCTTTCAAAATAAATAAAAAATCTATTGACATATAAAAAAAATAGCTTTATTATTTAAATCAATAACAAAATCTAATTTTAAATGCTATGAAAAGAAATAGTAAAAGTAACTATCTTTAACAGAGAGCTACCGTTTGGTGAGAGGGGCAATTGATTTTACTTTGAACACATCTTTGAGCTGAACACCGAAAAGAAATTCTCTTAGTAGGCTGATTCCGGATTCCCTGCACCCGTTATAGTGCTAGAGTATAAGCAAATATTTTTTGCCGTACTCAAAGAGGTTAGTATCGTGAGATATTAATAAAATAGAGGTGGAACCACGTGAGATTTAACTCCCGTCCTCTAGCATTAGCTAGAGGATGGGAGTTTTTTAGTTTATTTCATTATGCGCGCAAAGAAATATACTCAAATATAATTTTAAACTTACTATTTAAGGAGATATTACATGAAAAATATAATTAAAGTTTCAGGTTTATTCTTGTTAGTGTTTTTAGCTATTTTATCATTAACTGGATGTTCTAAGTCTAATAAAAATGCACAAAAACATAATGAAAATGAGGTTATCGTAGGTTATGACAATACTTTTGTACCTATGGGGTTTTTAAATGATAAAGGAATTCCATCAGGTTTTGATATAGATTTAGCAAAAGAAGTTTTTTCTAGACTCAATATGAATGTCAAATTCCAAAATATAGATTGGTCAATGAAGGATGTAGAATTAAATTCAGGAAATATTGATGTTTTATGGAATGGTTATACTTTAACTGATGAAAGACGTAATAAAGTTGACTATTCTAATCCTTATTTAAGCAATAATCAAGTTATTGTTACAATTAAAAATTCAGCTATTAAAAGTAAAGCTGATTTAAAAAATAAAGTAGTTGCAACGCAACAAGGAAGCTCTGGACTTGATATCCTTGAAAAAGATAATAGATTAGTCAATACATTCAAAAACAAGGCGCCTATACTTTATGATACTTTTGATAATGCTTTTAGAGATTTAGAATCTAAACGAATTGATGCAGTTGTAGTTGATGAAGTTTTAGCAAAATATTATATAGCTAACTCTAAAAATGACAATTTCAAAATTTCAAATGATATTTTAGGCAAAGAAGTTTTTGTAGTTGGGTTTAAAAAAGGTAATATAAAACTTCGTGATAAAGTAAACAATGTTTTAGATGAGATAAAACAAGATAAAACATTCGATAAAGTTTATAAAAAATGGTTTAATCAATAGGAGGATCTTATGTTAGAAGGTTTAAAATTAGTTTTAATATTATTTTTATTTACGCTTATAGTTTCAATACCCTTAGGAACACTAATTACACTTTGTAGGGTATCTAGTTTAAAGTATTTAAATTTTTTAGCTAAAACTTACTTGTTAACTTTTAGAGGAACTCCATTATTGCTACAATTAATTTTTATATTTTATGGGTTACCTCTTATAGGTATTGTATTTGACAGATTTACAGTTGCAATACTTGCTTTTTCATTAAATTACAGTGCCTACTTTGCAGAAATTTTTAGAGGAGGAATAAATTCAATAGACAAAGGTCAATATGAAGCTTGTCTAATGTTAGGACTTGATAAAAAGCTAACCTTTATAAAAATAATTATTCCCCAAGTTTTTAAAACAATTTTATCCCCAGTATCAAACGAAGTTATTACATTAGTCAAAGATACTTCTCTTGTATATATTTTAGGGCTGAATGATATTTTAAGAGTAGCTCAAGTAAATTCAAATAGAACTTTAAGTTTAATTCCTTTGATAGAGGTTGGAGTTTTATACTTAGCATTAATATTTATTTTAAGTAGCATATTCAAAACTTTGGAACAAAAACTTTCATATTATAATTAGGAGACATAAAATGATAAAAGTAAATAATTTAAATAAAGCCTTTGGTCGTACTATGGTTTTACAAAATACAAATTTAAACATAGCTCCAGGTGAAATATGTGTTTTGCTTGGAAAATCAGGTAGCGGTAAAACTACCTTACTTAGATGTATATGTGGACTTGAAAGCTTTGATAGTGGACAAATAATTGTAAATGGACAGACTATTAATAGTTATAAAGATATATTAAATTTAAAAGGCGAGATTGGTATGGTATTTCAAAATTTCAATTTATTTCCACATATGTCTGTTTGTGAAAATATAACTTTATCTCCCTTAAGTACATTAAAACAAAATAAATTTGATGCAATTGAAAATGCACTCTCTTTATTAAATAAATTAAAATTAGAAGATAAGTCTAATTCTTATCCTTTCGAACTTTCTGGAGGTCAAAAACAAAGGGTTGCTATAGCTCGAGCATTAGCTTTAAATCCTAGAGTATTGTGTTTAGATGAACCTACATCTGCTTTAGACTCATATAATATAAATATTTTTAAAGAAATACTTTTCAACTTAAAAGAAGAAAAGAGATCTATATTAATAGTGACTCATGATAAAGATTTTGCAAGGTCAGTTGGAGATAAGATTCTTACTATGGAAAATGGATGTATACAAATTTAATTTTTACAATTAAAAGGATATTATGATTTTTAGTCTAATATAATAGTTAATTAGATTTAATAGTATAAATTAAATTTAAATGTAGGGGGCTATTTAATGGCAGTTTTTACTTTATTTTTATTTTTTTTTATTTTATGTGTATTGCTTGAAAAACGAAAAACTAATACTTCAATATGAAGCTTGGGATTCTAATTTTTAAAAAACAAAAGACTATATAATAGATTTTCTATTGTATAGTCTTTTGTTTAGTTCGTATTAGTTATATGCTTTGTAATGGTACTTTAATATTAAATTCAGTTTCCATATTATCGCTCTCTACATCTATAGAGCACTTATAACCTTCTAATAACTTTTTAATTGAATATAGTCCATATCCTCTATTTTCACCTTTAGATGAATATGCCATTTCAAATATTTTTTTAGTATCTTTTATTTTTGAACCATTATTCTTGATACAAATATTATAATAACTTTCTTCTTCATAAATGTCTACATGGACATATTTATAATCTTTTCAGAAAATTGAAGTTCATCAATTGCATTATCTATTATATTTAAGAGTATAGAACTTATCTCTGAATCTGTTAGCTCTATATTTTCTAATACACTGTCAATACATGCAGTAAAATCTATATTATATTTAGATGCTCTTAATTTTTTCGTATTTAATATAGCATCTATACAATGATTACCCGTTACAAAATCGACAGATACATTGCTCTCATAATCTGCCATACTTAAAATATATCTTCTAGCATCTTCAATCTTACCACTTGTAACTTGCATAAGAATTATTTGTAAATGATTCATATAATCATGTCTTTGAATTCTCAGTGCATCTACACTATCTTCCATTTGTTTTAAATTTTTTTCCATTAAACTTTTTTCTAATTCATTTAAAGCTTTTCTTTTGTCATAATTTATTACCATAAAAATTAAGACAATCAATATTAATATTAATGATAGTACTACAAAAATCCTTACTATAATTTCTGCATCATAATGCATCCCACTTACACTGTATAAAAGTAAAATTAAAATTCCAATTATAGCCATTATTAATACACTTACATATAAAAGTACTTGTTGCGCGTATTTATTTTTTTCCGATATATTTTTTAAGTCCATAGTCTGTTTAAAATATTTATATTTTATTAACTTCATAAAAATAGCCATAAATAAAATAGCCATATAGCAAGCTAGAACCCTTAATAGTTGATTATCTAATATAAAGTCAAGCTTTATTCCCATAACATTCATAAGAGTAATCGTTATAACTTCCGATGTCATTCTTATTCCTAATACTATAGCAGTTATAATGAATGACTGCGCTATATTTAAATTGCTAAAAAACTTTACAATTATAGCTAAAGCAAAAAATAATAAAACATTGCTAACTCCTAAAGGAAGTTTTTTATCCAAAAAATACCAAATAAATACATATAGGAATGTCATATAAAATATATCTTTCCGTTTAATATCTTTAATTGCTATTCCAACAGAATAAAATATAACTAAAGCTTCTGGGATACCCATTAAAATTACATTTGAGATACTTATATTAATCCCTCCTTGCACAAGCCTCTATTTATCATCATTTTTTTACATTTATCTACATTTTCATATTAACATATCTATGATATTTTTACTACAACTTAAATATAAGTTTATAACTTTATTTTCTATGTTTTTCTTTTAAATTAACTATTTTTCAAAAAATAAAAAAAGATTTGAGTTAACTCAAATCTTTTTTATTAGAATAATAATATTAAACCAACTATCATAGCTGATAAAGTACTAACTAAGAAACCACCTATCATACCTTTTAATGCTATGTTAGATATCTCTGTTCTTCTTTCAGGACAAAATACTGATATTCCTGATATACAAATACCTATACTTGATATATTTGCGAATCCTGCTAAAGATATTGATATAACTAGAGCAGTTCTAGGATCAAGAGTTTTAATTATTTGTCCTAAATCCCCAAATGCTATGAATTCATTTAATACCATTTTACTTCCTAGTAATTGTCCAGCTGTTAGTACATGAGAAGGATCTAGCCCCATTAATAATGCAAGTGGAGCAAATACATATGATAATATTTGTTGTAAAGATAATCCTATTACCCCTAAACCACCATTAACTAAAGCAACTAATCCTGTTATAGCTATTAATGCTGCTCCTATACCAAATGCCATTTGCATACCATTAGTAGCACCTTCTGATATAGCAGACATTATATTTGTATGTGCACCTTTTCTATCCATTTCTACCTTTTCAACAACTTCCTCATGTTGAGTTTCAGGTATTAATAGCTTCGAAACTATTATACTACTTATTGGAACTAATGCTCCTGCTATAAGTAAGTTTTCCATAGGTATTCCCATTCCTACATATCCCATTAAAACAGTAGCTGACATACTTCCCATACCAGATACTAAAACTAGCATAAGCTCACTTGTAGTCATTAAATGTAAGTATTTACTTACAAGTATTGGTGATTCTGTTTGACCTAAGAACATATTAGCAACTGCAACGAAACTTTCTACCGCACTTGTTCCTAGTACCTTTTGTATTGCACCACCAATTACTTTAACTATAAAGTTTATAATTCCTAAATAGTAAAGAGCCCCAACTAATGCTCCTATAAAGACTATGTTTCCAAGAACTGATATTGCAAATATGAATCCACTTTTCCCATCAGCTAATGGTCCAAATACGAAAGTTAAACCTTCCATTCCATAACCTAATACATTAGTTACAAAGTTAGAAACTATTTGTACAACAGTTCTCCCTATAGGGAATTTTACTAGGAAAAGGCAAGTACGAATTGTATTAGTAAAGCCTTTCCTATCAATTTCTTGTTTACCGACGTTTTGTCAGAAGATGCTAGGTAAAGTCCAGCTAATAACACTATGATTCCTAAAATGTTTAAAATTATTGACATAGCTTTCTCCTTTTTCTTTAGTTTTCTCAATAATATATTATACACTATTTTCGACATTTTTCTACCACTTTTTGATTATTTTTACAATTTAATTTATTTATGTGGTTTAATTGGTCATTTATACTACTTATTCTCTGCATTTTTGAGCTTTTTATTTATACTTTATGTAAAAATGAGATATTATAATATCCCATTTTAACTTTTAAGCTTCCAGCTTATTTTAACTATATTCTCAATGTTTTTTTTGATCTATAACTAATCTATTTGCTGAAAATAAGTTTATATTGGAAAAAGCATCAACACTAATATTTGGCTTGTATATAATTATATCTCTACAAGCTATATATTTATGATGATGTATAATACTTACATTCGAAATTAATCGCTTTATATTATTATCTAGTAAATAATCTACTATTCTCCCTAAATTCATTTCAGATGTATTTTTAACGTAAAAATCTTTAGTATTTGTATCAAAAATCATTATATTTGGAGTGTTGTTTATATCATTACATACTTGAAAACTTTTTTCATCTTTTATTGGTATACATATTTTCAATGTAAGTCCTCCTTATTTTTAATTCTTTGCTATAATATATGAAGATTTTTTAGCAAAGGTGTTATTTTTTCTACAAATTACTTTAATTTCCACCTGTTAAAATACAAATAAAAAAGAAAGCATCGCTTTCTTTTTTATTAATGTGAGTTTTCATCTAAATCTATATTATTTATACATTCCTTATAAGAATCATTAAAAAGTCTATATTTAATACGCTTAATATCATCCAGTATATATCTATGGGTTATACTATTTGTATCAAACTTGCAAATTTTAAATGAGTATTCTATAAATAGTCCAAACACTAAGGTAGTTATTACCGTACCTATCCCAATACTTCCCCCTAGTATAAATCCAAATAAAAGAGCAAACATTTCTATACAGGTTTTAATTGTTTTTACTGGCCTTTTTGTTTTTTTGTGAAGTGCTACCATTAATCCATCTCTTGGACCACTTCCATATCCAGCGCCTATATAAATTACACAACCAATTCCTATAATAAACATACCTATAAACAACATTATAAATCCAATTATCATATTCGTTGATGTAGGGATTATATTATTTAGCATAAAAAAGTCCATAAATATTCCAATTAAAAACATATTTAAAATTGTTCCAATTCCTAAATTTTCACCTAAAAACATATCTACTATAACAACTATTATTCCAAGCAACATACTTGCCTGACCCATAGTGATCCCTAAATTTCTTGATAATCCATGGTGAAATGCATCCCAAGGTGATAATCCTAGATTGGCCTGTATAGTTAAAACTATTCCAATTGAACAAACAAATAAACCTATAACTAATCGTATAAAGCTTTTAATTCCATGCCTCATTATATTGGCTCCTCTATTTTAATTTAAACTATAACAAACCCTCCATTAGGACTTATAATTTGACCTGTTAAAAAATCCGAATTGCTACTTGCTAAATACAGTGCACATTGAGCTATATCATTAGGTGTTCCAAGCCTCATTAAAGGAGTTTCCTCTTTTAACATATCAAGAGTATCATCAGATATATTGTCTAACATATCTGTTTTTATAACTCCTGGAGCAATACAATTGACTTGAATATTTGAAGGTCCTAATTCTTTTGCTAACGCCTTAGTCATTCCAATTATAGCAGCTTTACTAGTAGAATAGTGAACTTCATAAGACCCTCCAACCATTCCCCATATTGATGATATATTTATTATCTTTCCATTCATTTGCGGTATCATATACTGTAGAACTTTTTGAGTTGTAAAAAATACACTATTTAAGTTTGTATTTATTACCTCATTCCATTCTTCATAGCTTATGTCTGTAAATAAATTGGTTCTACTAATACCTGCATTATTAACTAAAACGTCTATGCTTTCAAATCTTCCAATGCAATAGTTTACCATGAAATTTACTTCTTCTTTTTTTGAAACATCTGCTTTATAGGTATCTACTGACAACCCTCTACTTTTTAAATCATTATATAGTTCTAAAGCTTCTTTCTCTGAATTATTATAATTTATTAATACATTATAATCATTTTCAGCAAACAAAGTAGCTATAGCTTTGCCTATTCCTCTAGATGCACCTGTAACTAATGCTGTTTTTTTATTCATCAACCTCTCCCTTTCACATAAAATTTCAATATTCAATCACTATTATATATGAATACCTATTATAATAAAAGAAATATAGTATAAGTATTAAAAAAACATACTAAAGCCAAAGTAGCAGTTTGGCCTTAGTATGTTTTTAGTCATATATCATTTTTTTAGTCATGCCGCCGTCAACAATGATATTACATCCATTTATAAAGTCATTCTCATAATATGTTAAAAATAAACATGTATTTACTATGTCCTTTGGTTTACCTACTCTTCCCGATGGGTGATTTTTATGGTCTCTCTCAATTAAATCTTCATAGTTTTGAGTTTCTATCCAGCCCGGACTTATTGCATTGACCGTTATTGGAGTATTTGATAAAGATATAGCCATTGTGTTAGTTAAAGATATAAGCCCTCCCTTTGAAGCTCCATAACTTTCCCACCCAGCTTCATTTTGATTAAATCTAGTAGAAGATATATTTACTATTCTTCCATAACTTTCATTTTGATTAGCTTTTATAAATTCTTGAGAACATATAAAACTTCCTCTTAAATTAACATCCATCACTTCATCAAATTCATTTAAAGTTATATCATATACAGATTTGTTAAACTTACTTATAGCTCCATTGTTTATTAATACATGAATAGTTTTATATTTTTTCACTACATCTTTAAATATATCTCTAATTCTTTTTTCATCTTTTAAATCTGCCTTGTAAAAAATTATATTCTTATTATCAAAATTATATTCTTCAATATCTATTGCAATAACTAATGCATTTAACTTTGCATACTCCATGGCAATAGCTCTTCCGATACCATTACTTGCCCCTGTAACTACTACAACTTTATTAGTATACATATACTCCCTCCCCACTTTGAACAGTTTACATAATTTAATTATTTTATTAATCTTCTTGTTTAGTCTTTGCTATAACAATTTCTCTTATACATACATCTTGAGGCTGGTTATAAGCAAATTCTACACAACTTGCTATTTTTTCTGGATCAAGACCTGATTCTATAGTTTTTTTCCATTCATTGTAATTATCTTTTATATTCACATCTGTTGTGTGTGATAAAAGAGGAGTTTCTACAACACCTGGAGCTATAGTTATGACCCTTACATTTGAGCTTGCAACTTCTTTTCTTATATTTTCTGTTATTGCATGAACTGCAAATTTTGTACCACAATAAACTGAATGATTATCAAATGTCTTTCTTCCTGCTATAGAACTTATATTAATTATTGTTCCTTCATTTCTAGATACCATATCGTTTAATACAATATTAGTTCCTGTAAGTATACCCTTTATATTTACATCTATCATATTGCTCCATTCTTCATAACTTTGTGTATTAGGCTCTCCAAGTAGCATTATGCCAGCACAGTTTACCAGGCAATCAACTTTTCCAAATTTTTCTTCAGCTTCTTTTATAGCTTCTTTCATTTTTTCTATATTTGTTACATCCACTGATTTACATAAAGAATTAGGTAAGTTTAATTCTTCCATTTTATCAAGTCTTCTAGATAATAATAGTACCGGATGACCATTATTAGATAATTTTTTTGCTATTTCTCTTCCTATTCCTGAACTTGCTCCTGTTATTACAGCTAATTTTTTCATACATAACCTCCATATAACTATTTTTATTATGGAATAATTATATATTCTTTGATATTATATTGTAAGTACGCACATAATTGTTATATAGTGAACTAGAAGTAACTATTGTGCATTTTCAACAGATTCATTGGAGGAAATTTATGAAAAAATCTATATTAACATGTGAAATAGAAATAACATTAAATGCTATTGGCGGTAAATGGAAACCTTTAATACTTTATTATTTAATAGAAGAAGGAACTAAAAGGTTTGGTGAAATTCAATCATTTATTTGTAAGGTGTCTCATAAAACTTTAACTACCCAATTAAGAGAATTAGAATCTGATGGATTAATATCTAGAACAGTTTATCCAGAGGTTCCTCCTAGAGTTGAATATAGTATAACAGATAAAGGCATGAGTTTATACCCAATACTTGAGGCAATGTGCGAGTGGGGAGAAAAAAACTTAACTGATAAATATGAACTTATAAACCCTCAGTGTAAATAATTATAAAGGTGTATCAACACCTTTATAATATTTCTATGTAAACACCCTTTTCCATCTTTGCTTTTGCCTTTTTATTTATAAGTTCTACATTATTATCTAGCTCTGATAACGAATATACTTTCCCACCTATACTAACTCCAGGGTCTATAAGTCTTGTTTTACCTTTTATAAATATATCGTACTTATCCTCATTTATCCTAAGTTTTACATTTTTGTTTAGTGATTTCATTAGACTTTTTATTTTATTATTTTCAGATCTGTTAAGTATGTCTATTACCTCATTATCTGTTTTTAACATATCTTTTAAATTCAACTCATTCTCATCAATCGCAATTTTTATTGCTTTAGATAACTTATCATAAGAATATCCATTTATGGGATTCATAAAGAAATCTATAACCTCTGTATAGTATAGCTCTAAAAACCATCTAGCTGATTCTATATCGTTTGTAACAATTTCTCCATCTAATACTTGTATATTTTTTAAAAACTCATTTATTTCATTTTTATTAGTAAACCCGTACTTATACATATCCCTTAAAGTATAATCAACTCTGTCCGCGCATAACCTAGGTGCTTTTCTTTCTAGTATAGTCCACTGCTCTTCATTTTCTAATATCTCTTTAAAGTCATATCCATACTTATTTAATATATATGGAATTTTAGAATTTATTACAACTTCATCAAATATAAGTTCATGATAATCTTCATCACTATTATCGAATACAAAGTCTATTACATGTGAAAATGCAGTGTGTGATATATCATGAAGTAATCCTGCTATTTGCTCTTTTAAACTTCCACCTAACAATCGAATCAACAGCATAACCCCAATTGAATGCTCAAATCTATTTACGTTTAATTCCTCTTTAATTAAATATGTAGCTCCTACTTGATGTATATTTTTTAACCTTTGTAATGCATCACAATTTATAAGTTCTATTAAAACATCCTCTAATTCAAACTCTCCATATATGTAATCCACTATTTTATTTTCCATATAACCCTCCTTAATAACCTCTTATAGCTTTTTATATTATATCATAATATAAAAAATTCGCTTTGCTCATGTCGCTCAAATTTCATGTCATCAACGTCCACTCGGTAAACTCGTGTCCCGTTACTCAGACGATTTAGTACGTTGTTCAAAGTGTTATTTTTTACTTTCACCCAAATATTAATATTGCTATACCCCATAAGTTATCCACAAATATTAGTTACGTATAATTTCCTTAAAGAAAAAAATACTAGGTTTTACCCTAGTATTTTTTCTCTATATTCGACTTATAATTTTATATTTTAACAACTTAAACTCATCTTCATCTATTATATTTAAATCTAATAGATTTTTTAGTTTTAATAATTCATCTACAGTAGATGTTTTTAAGTATTTTTTATTTTCTTTATTCCTACTAGGAATTAAATCTAAGTCAATTGAATTCATTTTATTTCTTCACCATAATTAAAATAATTATTCTTTTTCCTTAATTGTTTTAGTATTTAAATTTTATCAATAAATTCTTTTTTCCTTTTTCTATATCTCCTTTTCTATAGTATTTATATCCTTTGCATTTACTTTATTATCATATACTCTGCAACTTTGAATTCTTACAAGAGTATCTATATAACTTTTTACCATAAAAGCATTTTTTAAAAGTATATTTTTATTATTATACAATTCGTTCATTGTATTTTTTAGTGTTTCATAACTTTCTTCATTTAAAATAAATCCTTTATTGTCCAAAGTATCTAAACATATTTCATAAAGTTCTTCTTCATTATATCCATTAAAATCTAAATATAAAGGAAATCTGTAGTTAAGTGATTGATTTTCTAATAAGATTTTATCAATTCCAACTTTATTACCTGATATAACTAGTATTATTTTGCTTTTATTTTTATCTATAAACTTGATAAGCATAGATACTATTTCATTGTAATTATATTCATTAATAAGTAAATCAAACTTATCTATTAAAATTACTTTACCTATAAACTTATTTAATATATCTTCTAGATTCATACCACTGTTTATGCTAGATACTATCTCATCTTTATCTATTTCAACTATACTTTTAGCTTTTATAAGACCTTTGCTAAAATACATTTCAGATAAAATACTTAAAACTCTTTTTTTACCTGTACCTGTGTCTCCAGTAAAAATAATATTTTTGTATTTATTTGTTCTGCTTCTCTTTCCTAGCTTTTCTCTTTTTTCTTCTATCTTCATTAGTTTATACTGACTTCTTAAAAAGTCTTTAGCTTTACAATTTCCTTTTAAGTTGCTTAGTTTTTCTTCTAAGTCAAAAGTATTTTCATAGTCTGACATATTTATCTTTTCTATATCTTTAACTGTTATTAAATTCATTTCATAAACACTTATATCTTCTTCAGCTATTCTTATACTTTGGTTTCTAATTAAACTTTCAACATAATTTCTTACCATCCTACCATTGCCTGACTGTGAATCAGCCTCTTCATATATAGCCTCAAAACTTGTTTTTAAAGCTGTATATGCGTTTTTGGATAACTTAAATCCTTTATTCTCAATTAATTTTATAGCCATTTCTAGCAACTCATTTGGATTGTAATCTTTAAAAACCGTCCATATAGGAAATCTTGACTTAAGACCTATATTAACATCAAAAAAGTCTTCCATTTCTTCTTCATACCCAGCAAGTATAACAACTACATCTTTTCCATAATCTTCAATCAATTTAAGTAAGGTTTCTATAGCCTCTCTCCCTAGTGAATCATTAGCTAATGTATAAGCTTCGTCTATAAAAAGCACACCACCTATAGCTTCTTTAAACTTCTCTTCTGTTTTCTTAGATGTTTGACCTGGTAATTCAGATACAAAGCTAGATCTATCTGTCTCAACAAGTTGTCCTACTTTTAAAAGTCCCATACTGTTTAGCATTTCTGCCACTAATCTAGCAATACTAGTTTTTCCTGTGCCAGGATTTCCTGCAAACACCATATTTAAATTTTGTTCAATTTTTGTACTTACTCCTGCTGATTTTCGCTTTTCTTGAGCCACAATTAGTTTATATTGACTTCTTAATAAATTTTTAACTTCTGTTAATCCCACTATCGAACTTAATTTTTCCTCAAGATCAAATTTAGTTTTTGCCTTAAAGTTAAAATTATCTCTCTCCAATAAATCTATTTGTTTAGATTTATCTGTTAGATATTTTTTAGACGCATCCAATATAGCATTTTCAACTATGTTTCTAACAAACCTTGCATTTCCTAAATCATTTTTACCATTTATTTGGTTCTTTGCAAATAAATCTATTAAATCATGTTTCACATTTTTTGCAATTCTATATCCCTTTGATTTTGCAATATTTAACGCAATTTCGTACATCTGCGTAGGAGTATAGTCCTCAAAATGAATAGTGTTTGGAAATCTTGATTTAAGTCCTGGGTTAAATGTTAAAAATTCATCCATATCTTTTTCATATCCAGCTAAAATAACAACTAATTCATCTCTATTGTCTTCCACTCCCTTAAGTAAAGCATCAACGATTTCTTTTCCTGCTTTATCATCATCACTTTCACATAATGAGTATGCTTCATCTATAAATAAAACCCCTCCTATAGCAGAGTTTATTATATCTATAGTTCTTTTGGCAGTATCAGCTACATTTTCTGTAACAAAGTCAGCTTTACTAACTTCTCTGTATATTCCTTTTGACAAAATACCTAAAGAATTTAAATATTCAAATGTTATCCTTGCAGCGTTAGTTTTACCCGTCCCTGCATTTCCTGCAAAAATCATGTTTAAGGATATATTAGATGTCTTGAGCCCTAAACGTTCTCTTATTTTTTGAACTTTATAATTATTTTTCACATTATTTAAAAATATTTTTAAATCTTCGATCCCTATTATAGAATTTAATTTATACTCAGCTTCTTCTAACGTAGGCATTGAATATTCGTTTAAATTCAATTCTTCATCATTTATTTGCAGTATATATCATTGTCTTTAACATATATAAGCGCATCAGTTGTAGTTTTTAATCTATCTTCTCTTATTAAATTTGTTAATGGCTTACATAGCTTATAAGAAACATATTCACTTATACCAAAATTTGAGTCCTTTTTATATGTTTCTTGAAGAAATTTGCATATTCCAAAATATTCGTCACCTTTGTCATCTTCATTTATATCTAAAGTTATTTTAATATTAAATTTTTGTTCTACATTTCTAATTGTTTTTAATACTTCTCTTTTTACCACTTTATTTCGTTCATTTCTATTTAATGGTTTTGTATGTAGAGTTTTATCTATATTCAATTTAAATTGTTCATTAAAATATTTATCTATTTCAAATTCTTCATTGTTACTAATATATACTAAAAACTTATTATGGCAAACAATTTTATCTATAGTACCTGATTCTTCATTGTCTGCTTTAACTAAAAACTTATTTTTTATAATATAATCATCATTAAGTTTAAACATGTATTTGGGTATAAGCTCGATAATACTTTTAAAATTTCCCCACTTGATTTTTCTATATTTTTAAACATTACACAAGCTGAATCAGAACTTAATTTTTCATATAAGTCTGTTAAGAAAGCATTATATCCTAAATTAAAATTATATGATCCTAAGTCAATTTCATCTACCTGAGGATTATATAATAAATTAGTTCCTTTTAAATTTTCAAATATTCGTCTTATACTGGTTTTTTTAGCAGTTTCCTTTTCTCCAACTAAAACTAAAATACCTTTTTCATTTTTTGAAATTTATAGTTAAAGTAATTACATAAATCTTTAATAAATTCATTTTGTCCTATAAGTTCTTTTTCTAGGCTTTTTCGTATCTCTTCAAATTTTTCATTTATATTTATCATTTTTATCCCCTTTCTAAGAGTTTATAAATATAATCGTGTTTCTAATCTTCTATCATAATCTGACCAACCATCATTTTGTGATTTATCTTTAATCTGATTAATTTTATTCATAGTTGCATCTATTCCATCTGCAAAGTTTATGATAAAAGACTCTTCCATGTTGCATTCTCTAGGAGATCCATATTCAAGTTTTCCATGATGTTGTATTATACATCCTTTAACTCTCCTTATAAAATCTTCACTAAACTCATAGTTGATTTCATTTATAGCTTTGTCTACCATTGAACACCTATTGCTATATGTCCTTCTAACTCACCTTGCAAAGTATATTTAAATGGACCTTTGTAATCTAATTCATAAAGCTTGCCTATATCATGAAGTTTTGCTCCTAATATTGCTATCTCTTTATTCTTACAATTATATCTATCACAAAGTGTCTTGGATAAGTACATAACTCCAAGAGTATGCTCTGCTAGGCCTCCTATGTAGTTATGATGCATTGATACCCCACCTATGCCCTTTTTAAACTTGTCCAGAAATTCTTCATCTTTAAAAAAGTAATCATTTAAGATTGAAGCTTCTTCAGATTTTATATATTCATCACTTATATCTTGTATTTCTTTTAAAATATCTTGTATAGGTCTTTTTACTTTTGGTAAATAGTCATCTAGTTCATAGTCAGATTCTATTATTCTTACACTTTTAACTTCATCCATGGTAGGCTCTTTTTTACTTTCTACCTCTATAACTTGACCTGGCTTTAACCTAAACTTATTCGGTATTCTAGCTTTAATTTCTTCACTCCTATCTGTAAGTATATAGGTTGTCATATTGCTATCCTTATGTATTTTTTTCATTACCATTAATGATGTTTTAAAATTTTTATTCATACCTATATCTTTTAAAAATTCCTTTTTATGAGTCATGTTAGCCTCCTTTTTAAATCATATATATTTTAAAGTTATTATTTACAAAATATATAAAGTATATTAATCCATCTGTATTTTATAATTTATACAATATTTTCAGTAAGTATAATTTAATTAATAACAAAAAGTACTTAAAACTATTTATTGATTTAAGTACTTTTTACTATTAATTAAATTTTAAATTTATATCTCCAGAGTTACATTTCAAATTCATATCAAACTTAGATTTGTTGTTCTTTATAAATTTTCTACTTTTAACCTCATCATTTATAATTATATTTCCACTATCATTTTTTAAGTTGTAGTTATACTCATCTTCATTTTTACCTATATCAAGTTCAATATTTCCTAAATTATTAGAAACATTAATATTGCCTAAAATTTCCCCCTTAAACTTAGTATAACCTATGTTATTGCTCAATTCTAAGTTTTCTTTTACACTGCTATTTAATATATTTATGTTTCCCATATTACTTTTAAATTTAGCATTTAAGCTATCTAATCCATCTACATTTATACTACCTGTAGCAGTTGCCATGTCTAATTGTTCTACCTTGCAATTATTTATGTTTATATTTCCTGTATCACAACTTAAATCAATATTAGATACATCGAGTTTATTTAAGAATAAGTTAGATATATTTGACGATATGCTTAAATTATCTAATTTTATACCTTTAGGTATATATATTTTAATACTACTATCTCTATTTTTTTATAATATTCTAAGTTGTATGTATTCAATTTTTATTTTTTCTTCTTTTATATTTAAACTTCCATTTTCTATTTTATATTTTATGTTTATATAATCCTTTTTATATTTTAAGTCTACTTTATACTGATCTGATGGTATAATTTCAATACTATTTAAATCTGTTTCTACATTTATATTTTTAAACGCATGTAATTTTTTGCTATCAATTAAATATTCTTCACTAGTGGAGTCATAGCAATCACTACTATTATTGTTTTCTATAAATACATTTTCATCAAAAGCATACCCCATTCCAGTAAATACAAATCCAATTACAATAGCAAGTGTTGATAACTTAACTATAGTTTTTATTTTCATATTTACAACTCCTTTGTTAATTTATATATACTCAATAAAATATATTTTTAATTTTAAATAATATCGATTTTAGAATTTTATTTAAACCTATCTATAATTTATATATTCTATTAATATTATATTATTACACCTAAACAAAAAAGTAGCCTAAATACCTTATTAAAATTTTATAGTATAAAAATATAACTGTCTCAATCTTGAGGCAGCTATATTTTTACTTTAAGATTTCTTTTATTATATTTTCATTTAATACATTTTTTAAAGTTTCTTTATTTATATCATAATAATTCCATTTTCCTTGAGAAATTTTAACTATAAGATTATTATCAAGTAACAATTTTAAATGATATGATAGTTTTGACTGAGAAAGATCAAACTCATCCACTAACTTACACACACAAGTGCTACCCTTTTTATTTAAAGTTCTAAGTATCTCTAACCTTTTTTTATCAGCCAGAGCTTTAAATATATCTTCATAACTCATATACTATATTCCTCCAAATAGTTTTACTTTATTTATATTATAACACTTATTTACTAAAACTTACATTATGCACTTAACAATTTACAAAATAAGATATTTATTTATAGATTTATGCGTTTATGTTATTATTATAATATCACGTTTTAGAAGGAGGCTTTTATGAGGATACTATTTACAGAGTGGGCTATGAATATAGCTGAGCAAACCAAAGTTAGAAGTACTTGTGTGTCTAGGCAAGTAGGTGCAGTTATATGTATGGATAAACAAATAATAAGTACAGGTTATAATGGAGCTCCTTCTGGGGCTATTCACTGTACAGACATAGGATATTGCGAGAGAAGAAAAAGAGGCATTCCTTCAGGTCAAGGACTTGAATTGTGCAGAGCTGGTCATGCAGAGGCTAATGCAATTACACAATGTGCTAAAAATGGAACTAGTTGTAATGGTGCCGTTTTGTATGTGACAACTCAGCCTTGCGTATTTTGTTGTATAGCATTAATACAAGCTGGAATTAAAAAGGTTGTATTTAAAGGAGAATACCCTACTGGGCTAGGACTTCAACTATTGGAAGAGTCTGGTGTTGAGTATATAAAATATGAAGATGAACTCGAAAGCGAAAGAAAATCTGTTGAATTAAAACAAATAAGTGAAGCAAAAAGAATAGAAGAATTTTTGTCAAAACCAAAAAGATACTAAAAATAGGTGAACAATGATTTTAAAATCATCGTTCACCTATTTTTATAATAAATTTATATTGTTCAAAACATCAATTTTTTTATAGTTAGTCATATCAATATTTATTGGAGTTATAGAAATATACCCTTCTTCTATTGCTTGTATATCACTATCTTTTTCTTGGTCAAGCTTTCTTACTTGACCTCCAATCCAAACATATCTTTTTCCATAAGGACTTTTTCTTTCCTCTATGACATATCATATTCCCTTATACCCAATTTAGTTATTTTATATCCTTTTATATCTCCATATGGTATATTTATGTTTAAAATGCAATCAGCAAATATATTCATTTCGCTCGTTAAGCTTTGTACTATTTTTTTTATATACACAGAAGCATCTTTATAAGTACCTCTTGATACATCAAATCCATCATACGATATAGCTATTGATGGTTTTTTTTGTATAAGCCCTTCAATAGCTGCCGAAACAGTACCTGAATAAATTACATCCGTACCCAGGTTAGCTCCATTATTTATTCCACTTAAAACTAAGTCAATTTCAATACCTTTTAAAATTGATTCAATCCCTACCTTAACGCAATCAGCAGGAGTGCCGCTTATAGAGTATGATTTTATTTTATCCGATATATGTTCTTCTTTAATCATTATAGGATCATGTATTGTTATGGCATGGCCCATAGCACTTCTTTGAGTATGAGGAGCTACTATATAAACATTTGCTATATCACTTATAGTTTTAGCAAGTTCTAAAATTCCATCAGCATAAATACCGTCATCGTTAGTGATTAATATATTCATATATACCTCCTAATTTTATTCGTATACAGAAAACTTCTCCCAAATTTTTTCTAAATCATCAAAGTATTCTTTTATATCATCTTTTTCTTTCATTCCTATTGATACTACAAGAGCATTGGATAAGCTCAATGCCGGAACAAGAGAATCAACAAATGATGCCATATTACTTTTTACTAATAGTGTCGTGTCTGCAACCGTAGCAATTGGGGCGAATAAACTATCTGTCATAGATATAATATGTGCGCCCTTACTTCTTGCATAATCTACTACTTGATAGCTTTTCTTTGAATATCTAGGGAAACTTATCGCAACAACAACATCTTCTTCTGTTATTCTTACAACCTGTTCAAACGCATCTCCCATATCCATCCTTATAATATGAACATTGTCTAATATGATATCTAAATAAAATCCTAAGTATTGAGCTATACTAAACGAACTTCTCATACCTAATATATATATTTTCTAGCATTTAAAAGCTTATCAGAAGCTTGTTGGAACATTCTTTCATCTAAGTTTTCTAAAGTGTCCTTTATATTATCTATATCACTTTTTAAAACCTTACTTAAAATTTTACAGTCATCTGAATACTCCTGATTCATTTCTACCCTTTGCACAGTTGTCAACTTATTTTTTATAAGTTCTTGAAGAGCATCTTGTAGTTTTGGGTACCCGGAAAATCCTAAAGCATTTGCAAATCTTACTACCGTAGACTCACTTACTCCAACTTCTTCTCCAAGTTTAGATGCAGTCATAAATGCAACTTTATCATAACTTGATATTAAATATTGAGCTATAAGTTTTTGACCCTTACTAAGTCTTGGATATTGCTTTTGAATGTCATCAATTAGTTGTTTGCTATCTTTAAAATCTTTAGTTTCGTTCATTTTTTTCTCCTCATAATTACTAATGATTTATTATATTAAGCTATAAGCCTTTTTACATTTAACATAACTATATTATACCATCTTTTGCTACTTTTTTTAAATAATATATAAGTTTTTTACATTATTTATTTATAGCAAATTTATAAATGTAGTTATAACTGCCGAATTGAAGAATTCTATAAATAAAGCTCCAACCAGTGGTAAAATAAAAAATGCATTTTGACAAGGCCCAAACTTACTTGCAACCGATTCCATATTTGCTATTCCATTTGGAGTAGCTCCCATTCCAAATCCACAATGTCCTGCAGCTAATACTGCTGCTGTATAATCTTTTCCCATTATTCTAAATGTTACAAAATATGAAAATAAAATCATTAACATAGTTTGTATACTTAATAAAATGATTATAGGTACTGCTAAATCTATAAGCTCCCACAGTTTTAAACTACACATTGCCATAGATAAAAATAAAGATAAACAAATGCCGCCAATGCTAGAAAGTTCATTTTCAGGAGTTTTCCATGCTCCTTTTGCATCTGATAAATTTCTCATTATAGCTGCAACTAGCATAGCCCCTATGTAACTTGGCATAGTAATCTCTACACTAGAAAACCCTGCTGAAATTAAAGTACCAAATCCCATAGCTATTATAATTTGTATAGCTCCACTTACTAAACTTTGCTCAGACAATTTTGGTAAATTAACTTCGCATGCGCTTGTGTCAGAGTCTATTCCCGCTGATTCTAATTCTATTAAATTTTCATACTCATCCTCTTTATTTTCCAAATTGTGTTTTTCTACTAGCCTGTTTGCGATAGGTCCTCCTATAATGCTTCCAACTACTAATCCAAATGTTGCACACGCCATAGCTATGCTAAGAGCTCCATTTAACCCCTGAGCCTCCATAAGTGGTCCAAATGCCCCAGAAGCTCCATGTCCACCTGTCATTGAAACTGATCCTGCTATAAGCCCTAGTAAAGGGGTAACTCCTATAGCTTTTGCTGAAAAAATACCTATTATATCTTGAGCCAGAACTAATAAAACCGCAACAATTAAAAATTTTATTACTCCTACTCCGCCTTTTTTCAAAGCTTTAAAACTTGCTGTAAATCCTACGGTTGTAAAAAACGCTGTCATTAAAATTCCCTGTAGTGTCGTGTCGAATACTACAGCAATTACACCTGTTTGTCTTAAAACAAATGATATAATCGCAAAAGAAAAACCTCCTATAACTGGTGCTGGTATACAATATTTTTGTAATATATTAACCTTTGCTTTAATAAAAGATCCTATAAGAAGTACTATTGTTGTAAATGCAAGACTTTGAACCATATCTAAGTTCATTGTCATTATCCCTAACTCTTTTGATAATTCAAACATACGCATCCCTCCTAAATTATATAAAAAACAACTAAATAACCTTTAACTTTAAAATTAAATTAATAATATTAAAAATTAAAAAATTCAAAATTGAATTTATTTATTATATTTTACTTTTATTTTGATTTTATTTTTT
>NZ_JAIXHU010000033.1:0-35655 GCF_025671395.1 Paraclostridium sp. AKS73
TAAAAAAGAAAAAATGAAGAGATTAGGAAAAAATTGCTAGATTTGCTTAATAAAGCAGAAAAACAATATATGGAAAAAGTACTTGAATTATTAGATAAAACAAAATACATTTTTAAAGATCATTATCATGATATGGTAATTGTAATTATGCAAAATAATAGATTTATAGGTCTTGCAGTAGATGAAATTTTAACTGTAGATAATTTTATAAAAAATGAAACTTCAGAAAGTAATTTTATAATTGACCAACCTAAATATATTTCTGCAATTGGAGCAACTAAAGATATCGATGAACATATATTTTTAATTAAAGAAGATAAATTATTTGAGTTATATAAATAGATATAAGATTACATGAAAAAAGGGTGTCGCAAATATTAATGCGACACCCTTTTTACAGAGTGCTTTAAAAAGGTTATTATATTATGAAACTTTATAAGTCTGTTTAGAAAACTGAGATATAAAGTTTTTTGGCATTTTACTTAAGAAATAAACCACTAAAATACAAGATAAAGGTTTATCTACTATATTACTAATAATTCTTGGTATAAAAGCAGCTGTAAAAATTTCTTGTCCAGATTGAACTAAAAATCCAACCAATAAGTCTGCTCCACTTCCACTTAAACCTCCAAATAATAGTATTGAAATAGGTGTTCCTATTAAAGGACAAACTACAGCTAATAATAATCCTGTAAGTATAGCCTCTTTGTAACCAAATGATTTTTTTCTAGCTATAAATCCAACTATAACACCTAGTGCTATATTAACTAAAGCAAATGGTATATTTGTAGGATCTGATATTACACCAAGGACTAAATTTGTTCCTCCCCCTATAAGTGCTCCCCATAAAGGTCCAAGGACAACAGCCCCAAGTACTGTTCCAACGGTATCTAAAAATAGTAATGGAATGTTTAACATACCGACAAACATACCGAAAACTATATTTACTAATATACACATTGCGCTAAATGTTATTTTCTTTGTATTCATGATTACGATTTCCTCCGCAATTAAATTATTAGTACATAATTAATAATAATACAAAACTATCAATTTTTGAAATCGGAAATATTTATAAGTAAATTGTCTAAAATAGTAAAAATCTATAACACACCAATTATTTACTGTGATACTATGAAAATATTAATAAAATTAAGGAGATATATATGGAAAGAAAAAGGGAAATAGTAGCTGTTTGCCATTGTATATTAAATTGTAACTCTAAAGTGGAAGGGCTATCTAATGATAAAGGGTCACATAATGTTTCTTTACAAATTTTAAGTAGTGGGTATGGAATAATTCAATTACCTTGTCCTGAGATGGTTATGTATGGAATTAAAAGGTGGGGACATGTAAAAGAACAATTTGATAATTTATTTTATAGAAATCAATGTAAGATTATGCTAGATCCATACATAAAACAATTTGAAAACTATATTAAAAATAATTATAAAATTAAAGCTATAATAGCTATAGATGGAAGTCCTAGTTGTGGATATAATAAAACTTGTAGTTCTGATAATTGGTTTGGAGAGTTAAGTGGATGTAATAATTTATCCGAAAAATTAAGTGATATAAAAATGATAGATGGAAAAGGAATATTTATTGAAGAACTAGAAAAATTATTAAAGGAAAATAATTTAGAAATACCAATTGTAGGACTAGATGAAAGTATAGGACTAGATATAACTATAATTTAAATTAAATATTTGATAAAATGATTGATATTAAACGTAAAAGGTTTAATATCAATCATTTTACTCTACAGAAAATAAAATATGACTTTATATTGGATTCCTACCACAAACAATTTATATAAATAATTACTTGTAAGAACGGCGAGCAAAAGTACTAAATTTAAATCTATCAGGGCGATGTCTAGATTGAGTGTATTCAAATAATGAACCATCATCTAAATAAACATAATTACTTATGACAGCAACTAAGTTGAAGTCATTTAAATCAAGATATTTTTTATCAATAGGACAAGCGGGTTCAATGGAAATTATTTTTTGAGCACCGCTTATTTTAAGATTAAGATTATTTTCAATAAAATCATAAATAGATTCATAAGCTATATCTTTAGTAAGGCCTTTTATAATATTTGAGTTAAAGTAGTTAATATCTAATATAACATTTCATTATCTATATTTCTAACACGAAACATTTTTATTGCTTTTGAATTAATTAAAAAATTAGTTTCTTTAGATAATTCTTCATCAACTATAATATTTTCAAATAACGGTATACAAGTGTGATAATTTAAATTATTATACTCTGATGCTTCTTTAAAGCTTTGTAATCCTCCTACTAAAAAATTAAGAGGTTGCTTTTCTAAAACAAATACTCCTTTTCCGTGGACGCTTGTCACCAACCCATCTGAAGCTAATAAATCTAACGCTCTTCTAACGGTGTTTCTACTTACATTAAACAAAGCAGTTAATTCATGTTCAGAAGGTAATTTTCCATCTTTAAATTCATTAGATTGTATTTTATCTTTTAAATAATTATATATATTTAAATATTTATTTACAGCCATGTGTATAAGTCCTTTCTTTAAAATTAATCAACGCTTTTATTATATCAAATAAAGAGTATATAGTCAGTTGGAAATTTGTTTAAACAAGTTATTGACAATGTTGTTTAAACAAGTTAAAATGATTTCAAGAAAACGTTTTTAAAAATACTGATGGAGGGTAATGACATGGTAAAATATGAAAAAGAAGTTTCGGATATTATAAATCTAGTTGGTAGTGAAGAAAACATTGCAAGTTTATCTCATTGCGTAACTAGGTTAAGATTTGTCTTAAAAGATGAATCGAAGGCTGATAAAGAAAGTCTTGAAAAGTTACCTATAGTTAAAGGCGTATTTACAAATGCTGGTCAATTTCAAGTTGTAATTGGTTCAGGGGTAAAAGATGTATATAATGAAATAATTCAGTTAAGTAATGTAAAGGGTGCTACCAAAGAAGAAGTTAAAAACGTAGCAAAACAAAATATGAGCTTTATGGAAAGACTAATATCTGGATTTGCAGAAATATTTATACCTATACTACCTGCTATAATAACTGGTGGATTAATGTTAGGGTTTAGAAATATAATAGGTGATTTACCTATATTTGGAAATGGGGCTGAAACTTTAACACAGCTATATCCAGTATTAGATGAAGTAAATAGCTTTTTATGGGTAATATGTGAAGCTATATTTCATTTTTTACCAGTTGCTATTACCTGGTCAACTGTCAAAAAATTTGGAGGATCAGAGGTTTTGGGTATTGTTCTAGGAATAGCATTAGTATCTCCACAACTATTAAATGCTTATGGATATGCGGAAGCAGCAACAAAAGGTACTGTTCCGTTTTGGGATTTTGGAATATTTACAATACAAAAAGTTGGTTACCAAGCACAAGTAATACCAGCAATGCTATCAGGGATATTTTTAGCTAAATTAGAAACGAACCTTCGTAAATATATACCAGATACTTTAAAGATGATAATAATTCCATTTATAGTATTAATAATCACTGTATTACTTTCATATACAATAATTGGTCCAATATCTCGTACATTAGGAGATGGAATTGCAATGTTTTTCAATCAATTACTAACTGGACCGTTTAAACTAATCGGAGCTATTATATTTGGAGCTTTATATGCACCATTAGTTGTAACTGGTTTACATCATACATTCTTAGCTGTAGATTTACAATTAATTTCAACAGGAGGAACTATGATATGGCCTTTGATTGCACTAAGTAATATAGCTCAAGGATCAGCAGCTATAGCAATGTTTATACTTTACAAAAACGATGCAAAAATGAAATCGATGTCATTATCTTCGGCAATATCAGCATATTTAGGAGTAACAGAGCCTGCAATGTTTGGTGTAAACCTAAAATATAAATATGCTTTTTATGCAGCATTAATAGGTTCAGCAACTGCAGCAACTTTATCTATATCTACAGGAGTTTTGGCAAATTCAATAGGAATAGGTGGACTTCCAGCATTTTTAGCGATTCAACCTCAGTATTGGATTAATTATATATTAGCAATGGTAGTTGCATTAGTAATTCCATTTATTTTAACTATAGCGTTTCATAAATATAGAAATAAAAAGCTAAAATTTAATAAAAAATAAAAACAAGTTTTAATTTAATGATTTAAGTTACAGAGAGGTGAGTATTTATGGAATATAAGGACTGGTTTAAAAAAGCTAGTGTATATCAAATATACCCCAAAAGTTTTAAAGACAGCAACGATGATGGAATAGGTGACATAAAGGGTATAATACAAAAACTAGATCATATTGAAAATTTAGGTATAGAGGTAATATGGTTAACGCCTATATATGTATCTCCACAAAAAGATAATGGATACGATATAGAAGATTATTATAATATAGACCCTATATTTGGAACTATGGATGATTTCGAAGAATTATTAATAGAAGTTCATAATAGAGGTATGAAACTTATAATGGATATGGTTATAAATCATACATCAACACAACATATATGGTTTAAGGAGGCAAAAAAAGGAGAAGACAACCCATATCATGATTTTACATATGGAAAAAACTAAAGATAGAAAATTACCAAACAATTGGAAATCTAAATTTGGAGGAAGTGCATGGGAATATGTAGAGGATATAGATAAATATTATTTACACCTATTTGACGTAAGTCAAGCTGATTTAAATTGGGAAAATCCAAAATTAAGGTTAGAAATATATAAAATGATGAATTTCTGGATGAAAAAAGGAGTAGATGGGTTTAGACTAGATGTTATAAATTTATTATCTAAAAATCAAGATTTTCCAAATGATACTTTAGAAAGTCCTAATCATGATGGACGAAGATTTTATACAGATGGACCGAGAATACATGAATATTTAAAAGATATAAATAAAAATGTATTTTCACTTTATGAAAATTCTATGACAGTTGGAGAAATGTCATCAACTACTATACCAAATTGTATAAATTATACTAACCCTAACAACATGGAATTAGATATGACATTTAATTTTCATCACTTAAAAGTAGATTATTTAAATGGTGAAAAATGGATATTAGCTCAATTTGAATTTGACAAGTTAAAAGAAATAATTTTTGATTGGCAAGTTCAAATGCAAGTTGGAAACGGATGGAACGCTACATTTTGGTCAAATCACGACCAACCTCGTGCATTATCTAGGTTTGGGGATGATAAAAGTTATCGTATAGAATCTGCAAAGATGCTAGCAACATCTATACATTTAATGAGAGGAACTCCGTATATATATCAAGGTGAAGAAATAGGAATGACAAATCCTAATTTTGAAAGTATAAATGAATATAAAGACATTGAAAGTATAAATGCATATAAAAACCTAATTAAAAAAGGATATAGTGAAGATGAGGTTTTACAAATATTAAGATTTAAGTCAAGAGATAACTCTCGTACACCTATGCAATGGAATGAAAATGGTGGATTTACAAAAGGATGTTCATGGATAAAAATGGCTAATAATTATAAAATTATAAATGCAAAATATGAGATTGAAGATGAAGAATCCATATATAATTATTATAAAAAATTGATAAACTTAAGAAAAGAATACGACATAATATCTCATGGAGATATAACCCCTATACTAAAAGATCATGAAAGTATATTAGCTTATATTAGGGAGTATAAAAATCAAAAACTACTAGTTGTATGTAACTTTTTTGCACAAAATACTGAAATTGATATAAATCAATATATTAAAAATTTCAAATGTAAGATATTAATCAAAAATTATTGTGAAAGAGATTTAAGCAAATCTATGATTTTAAAACCATATGAGTGTTTTGCAATACTTATTAATTAACAGTAAAATTGAATGTGATAAGCAAAATGGGAATGGCATTGATAATTCAATACTATTCCCATTATTAATTATAATATAAAGTCAGATATAACCTTAGCAACACCGTGATTATTATTAGTTTCAGTAACATGATTAGCGATCTCTTTTATACTATCTCTAGCATTGCCCATAGCAACTCCAAGTCCTGCAAACTCAATCATATGTCTGTCATTTTCTTCATCTCCAACAGCTATAACTTCAGTTGGATCTATGCCTAACTTATCACATAGAGCTTGTAATCCTGAACCTTTGTTAACTTTCTTATTTAAAAATTCTAAGAAAAATGGAGCTGAACGAACTATAGTGTATCTATCATGGAACTCTTGTGGAATTTTAGTTATGATATCTTCTATAACTTCAGGTTCATCAACTAGCATAACTTTACAGAATGTTAAATCTGAATTAATTTCATTTTCATCCATACAAATAACAGGAATGTTATTAAGTGTAGATTCATGAACACTGTATTTAGGAACTTCTGTATAAGGAACAACTAAAGAATCTGGAGTGTTTATATGAATTTTTATATCATGTTTTTTAGCTAATTCATTATATATATAATCGAAATCTTCATGACTCATTTCTATATTAGAAATAACATCTTGAGAAGTAATTTCTTGAACAAGTCCACCATTAAATGTAACAACGTAATTTTCTTCGTCATTAAGCTTTAATTCTTTTAATAAAGTTTGAACCCCTGGAAGTGGTCTGCCAGTTGATAATACAACTTTAACACCTTTTTCTTTTGCATTTTGTATTGCATCAAAAACCTCTTGTGTAACTTTTTTTTCACTATTTAGTAATGTACCGTCTATGTCTAATGCGATTAGTTTATACATAATTTCCTCCCAATAAATCAATTTAATTTGCTAAGTACAGTTTATAGCATAGTCAAAATTTTATCAATAGATTAGGGGTTAGTAAAATACAAAAATTAAATGAATATTGGGCTAATTGACTTTAAATTATACGTATAGTAAAGTAAGTTTAAAGATATAAATTAGTAAAAATTTACATAAATTATAGCTTTTAACATAAGCTAAAACTACAAATAATATATAACGAGGTGATAAAATGAAATTTAAGGATTTTAAATACAAAAGACCTAATTATGAAAAATAAAAGAGAAATTTAAAAATCTAGTAAAAAACATGGAAACTAGTACAAATTATGATGAGCTTAGAAAAAATATAGATGAGATTAATAAACTAAGAAATCATATAGATAGTATGGCAACGCTAGTTTCTATAAGATACAGTATAGATACTGAAGATGAATTTTATGCAAAAGAAAAAGAGTATTGGGATGAAAATGGTCCTCATTATGAAGAGTTAAATTCATTATTTTATAAAGCTCTAGTGAATTCAAAATTTAAAGATAAACTTACACAAGAGTTAGGAAAGCAATTTATGTCTATAGCGGACTATTCGCTACAAGCATTTTCTAAAGAAATAATAGCTGAGTTACAAGAAGAAAATAAATTAGCATCAGAATATACTAAACTTTTAGCATCTGCAAAAATTCCTTTTGATGGAGAAGAAAGAAATCTTTCAGGACTAGGGCCTTATATGACATCTCCATTTAGAGATGAAAGAGAAAAATCATCACAAGCATATTATGGATTCTTTGAAGCAAATGAGAACAAATTTGATGATTTATTCGATAAACTAGTAAAAGTAAGAGACAAAATGGCTAAAAAATTAGGTTTTGAAAATTTCGTAGAACTTGGCTACATAAGAATGTTAAGAACTGATTATAATGCAGAAATGGTTGAAAACTTTAGAAAACAAGTAAGTGAGTATATAGTACCTGTTGCAAATAAATTATATAAAAGACAAAAGGAAAGATTAGGACTTCAACAATTTAGATACTTTGATGAAAATTTTGAGTTTAATAGTGGAAATGCAAAACCTAAAGGAGACTCTGATTTTATAATGAAAAATGGTATTTTAATGTATTCAGAGCTTTCTAAGGAAACTGATGAGTTCTTTAAATATATGATGGATCATGAATTAATGGACTTAGAAACTAAAAAAGGAAAAGGTGCTGGAGGATATTGTACATATATACCAGAATACAAGGCTCCTTTTATATTCTCAAACTTTAATTCAACAGCAGATGATATAGATGTTTTAACTCATGAAGCAGGACATGCATTCCAAGTTTATATGTCAAGATGGATTGAAATTCCAGATATAAACTTCCCAACATACGAAAGTTGTGAAATACATTCTATGAGTATGGAATTTATAACTTGGCCTTGGATGGAGCTTTTCTTTAAAGAAGATACTGATAAATATAAATTTGTTCACTTAGGTAGTGCTATTAAGTTTATACCTTATGGAGTGTTAGTAGATGAGTTCCAACACATAGTATATGAAAATCCAAACATGACAAAAGATGAAAGAAAATTGGTTTGGAGAGATCTAGAAAAGAAATATCAACCGCATAAGGATTATGAAGGCAATGACTTCTTAGAAAGAGGTGGATGGTGGTTTAAGCAAGGCCACATATTTAAAAATCCATTCTATTATATAGATTATACATTAGCTCAAATTTGTGCACTTCAATTCTGGAAGAAGATGCAAGTTGATAGAGTTAAAGGATGGCAAGATTATCTAAATATTTGTAGAATAGGTGGAACTAAGTCTTTCTTAGATATTGTTAAATATGCTAATTTAATATCTCCTTTTGAAGAAGGTTGTGTAAGTAGTGTTATTGAAAGTATTGATGAGTATTTACAATCTATAAATGATAAGAATATGTAGGTTATGTAGCGAGGGTGTTTATTTAGTATTTCCTTCACACCAAGTCCTAAAGTTCGAGGACTTGAAGTGTTACGTCAATACTAAATAAACACCCTTTGCTATTGTAAACTTATGGTGGGGAGTTGAGTTGACCCCTTTGCTATTGTAGCTTAATAGTGTATGGAGAAGATGTGAAATAAAATTCACATCTTTTTTTGTGGTTAAGAAAAAATGTTTCAAGAAAATAATGGAAAATTATAAAAGTAATTGACTATTATTCTCAATGTTGCTATAATATGAACAAATAAAAGTGATAATTAATTTCAAATAGTAATTAAAAATAATTGGGAGGTTTATTCATGAAAAAACGAAAGTCATTAGTATTGCTTGCAGCAGTAGTAGCCACGTTAGGGTTAGTTACTGGGTGTGCAGGCGGTAATTCATCAAATAAAGAAAGTAATGAAAAAAGAACGGTTCAATCAGTAAAAGGAGATGTTGAAATACCAGCAGATCCCAAACGAATAGTAGATATTTCAGGAAGCAGTGAAGAACTTTTAATTTTAGGTCACACACCAGTTGCTACAGCCAATGTAGACTCTTATGAAACTACTAAAGTACCTTCATACATAGAAGATAAATTAAAAGATACTAAAGTTGTAGGTCATTCAATGATGGATACTATGGATGTTGAAGCAATTTTAGGAACAAATCCAGACTTAATAATAATGAGTCAAAGACAAGAAAAAATATATGATCAATTAAAAGAGATTGCTCCAGTAGTTATGATAAAAGACTACGCAAATGATTGGAGAAGTAAATTAATAGATGTTTCAAAGTTATTTAACCAAGAAGATAAAGCTAAAGAGTGGTTAAATAATTATGACAAAAAAGCTGAAGAACTTGGAAAAGAAGTTATAGCTAAAAATGGAGATCAAACGTACTTAACAGTTTTAGCAACTCAAGGTCAATTTATGGTATTCAGTGATGCGGGTATAGGAACTATTGTAAATGATGACATGAAACTATCTAGACCTGAAAATATGCCAAAGCAAGATGGTATAACATTACCAACGGTTAGTATGGAAGGTTTAACTGAAATAGATGCAGATCACATTATTGTTATAGCTACGGATTCTGATAAAAAAGATTTAGAAAATAGTTCAGTATGGTCACAAATTAGAGCTGTAAAAGATGGAAATGTAACAATCTTAGATGCTTCACCATATTTTACTCAATCATATAACCCGATAGGTAGAGAGTTATTATTAGAATCAGTTAAAAATGAATTAATAAAGTAATTTAGTATAGCAGGTGTGTATAATGGATTTCATTTTCACACCTGTTTTTAATAATAGAAATATAGAAAGGTATGTTTAGACATGAAATTAAGTAAAAAGAGTTCAGCTTATTTATTAATTACAATTGGAATAGCAATTCTTTTTATTGGTATTTTTATATCGGTATCCATGGGACCTAAGGATATAAGCTTAAATACCATGATAAATAGTTTTATATCCAATTCAAGTGATGTAGATACAAAAATAATTAGAGATGTTAGAATGCCAAGGGCTATAGCTGCAGCATTAGTTGGAGGATTTTTAGCTGTATCGGGTGCTATAATGCAAGGTATTACAAGAAACCCTATAGCAGATCCATCTGTAATGGGTATAACACAAGGAGCTACATTTACTATAGCTATAGCTTTAGTTTTACAAAAGGTAGTACCAGGGTTTGCACCAGGAAGTTTTGGTCTTATGATATTTTCTTTTTTAGGAGCAAGTATAAGTGGATTGCTAGTTTACTTTATAAGTTCTAGAACGAGAACAAAAGTTGATCCAGTGAAATTAGCATTAGCAGGAACGGCATTAGGTACATTATTAGTGTCACTAGCTATGGCGTTTGCTATGTACTTTAACTTATCTCAGCAATTAAGCTTTTGGATTTCTGGAGGACTAGTAAGTGCTAAATGGGAAGGCGTAAAGCTTTTATTAATTATCGGAGGGATAGGTTTTATAGTAGCTATGATAATGGCTCCGAGAATTACAATATTAAGCTTAGGTGAAGAAGTTGCTATAGGACTTGGACAAAAAACTAACTTAGTAAGATTTATATCGTTAGTAGTAGTAGTTTTAATGACAGGAGCAAGTGTGTCTGTTGCTGGAAATATTGTATTTGTAGGTCTGGTAGTACCTCAAATTGCAAAAGGAATAGTTGGAGCAGATTATAAATATATAATACCTAGTTCTCTAGTTTTAGGGTCTTTGTTATTAGTTTACAGCGATATCTTATCAAGAATGATAAATCCACCGTATGAAACACCAGTAGGTTCAATAACTGCACTTATTGGAGTACCGGTTTTTATATATCTTGTAAGAAAGGAAACTAGATAAAATGAAAACTAATAATAAAAAGTCTAAAATTATATTAATAGCATCGATTTTATTAGCGCTTATATTTATTACTGTGTTGATAAGTTTAAATATGGGATCGTTTAAAATTCCACCTATAGATGTATTAAAAACATTTATAGGACAAGGACAGAAAAATTATGAAATAGCAATTTTTAAATTAAGACTACCTAGAATAGTTATTGCAATATTAGTAGGAAGTGCATTAGCAACAGCAGGATCTATACTTCAGGGAGTTACTAAAAATGATTTAGCAGATTCAGGAATATTAGGTATAAACTCGGGAGCTGCATTATTTGTTGTAGTATATATATATTTAATGAATGGAAATGTATATGATGGAGTAAGTAACTTAACCATATTTACAATGCCTATAGTTGCGTTACTGGGGGCATTATTTGGAGCTTTTTTAATATATGTATTAGCATTTAAAAATGGAATTAGCTCTCAAAGATTACTTTTAATAGGAATAGGTATAAATATAGCATTTACATCTATAATGACTATTTTCCAATTGAAATTTACTACTCAAGAATTTAATAGAGTAATGGCATGGACATCAGGAAGTATATGGGGTAGTAACTGGAAGTATGTACTAGCAATACTACCTTTTATAATAGTATTTATGTTTCTTGCAATATATAAATCAAGATACCTAGATGCATTAAATTTAGGAGATGAAATATCTACAGGGCTTGGTGTTAATGTAGAAAAGGAAAGAAAAAAGCTAATAACTTATGCAGTTATATTAGCCGGAGTTGCAACATCAGTAGCAGGTAGCATTTCATTTTTAGGATTAGTTTCACCTCACATTGCTAGAAAGCTTGTTGGGCCTAAACATAAAAGATTAGTACCTATATCAGCATTAATAGGAATATTACTTATATTAGCAGCTGATACTGTATCAAGAAATTTACTAGCACCAATAGAAATACCAGTAGGAATAGTTATATCTATAATAGGTGTACCTTACTTTATATATTTAATGTTAGCAGATTAGAAAGAGGTAAAAATTATGAATTCAATAATAACTAAGAACTTAAACATATCTTATGGAAATATAGATATTGTAAAAAACTTAAATTTAAATATACCAAAAGGAAAAATAACTACAATAATAGGAGCTAACGGATGTGGTAAATCTACTATTTTAAAAACTATAGGAAGAATAATAAATCCAAAGAGCGGAAGTATTTATATAAATGGCAAAAATCTTCATGAGGAAAATCCAACAGATATCGCAAAAGAAATGGCAGTACTTCCACAAAATCCACAAGCTCCAAGCGGACTTACTGTAGAGGAATTAATATCTTATGGTAGATTTCCTCATCAAAAGGGATTTGGAAAGATGAATAAAGAAGACAAGGATATTGTAAGTTGGGCTATGGAAGTTACAAAAATATCTGAATTTAGAGATAGAAATATTGATGATTTATCTGGAGGACAAAGACAAAGGGCCTGGATAGCAATGGCTCTTGCACAAGAAACAGACATATTATTACTAGATGAACCTACAACATATTTAGATTTAGCTCATCAATTAGAAATTTTACAGTTATTAGATGAATTAAATAAAAATGAAAAACGAACAATTGTAATGGTTATTCATGAGTTAAACAATGCATCTAGATTTGCAGATCATATGATAGGAATCAAAAAAGGGAAAATTGTATGTGAAGGTGAAGCTCATGATGTTATGACAAAAGAAAATCTAAAAGAAATTTTTAATATTGATGCAGAAATTGTTGAAGATCCGCGAACAAAAAAACCTGTTTGTTTGACATATGACATGGTTAAAAAAAATTAAAAAATAAGATATAAAAAAGGAATACTTAAAAGAAATTAGAATAAATATAAATTGAAAGTTAGAAAATTAACTTAATAGATAAAATCTATGAAAAGAAGTTAATAAAAAGATTATAGCTATATCAACGGTTTGACAAAAACTGGACAATATCAACAAAAAACATAAAAATATTGAAATGAATATTGTATATATTTACCAAGGTAGATATAATGTAAGTAAGAAAAGCACCTAAGGGGCAAAGACAAAATTAAAAATTAAACCGTTTGAAGGTTAAGGGAGACGGTCTCTAATTTGGGGAAATTAGAGATGACCGAAGGGACAAATTTAAATCCATCCCAAAAGGATTTAAATGAAATTCTCAGGTAAAAGGACTTTAACTGGACGGATCTCTGAAAGATATTTTGACAGGGAACTAAGTGGGGACTTAGTTTCCTGTTTTTTAGTTTAACAAAAGAAATTTTGAAAGTGAGTGTAGACAAATGTTAATAATCACTAACAATCCTATGATTCAGGAAAACGTTACTGATAAAGAAGTTATAACGTTAGATACTGACTATATAGGAACATTAAAGGAATGCAGAGATTTAGTTCATAAGGGGTATGAATTATTATCACATCCGCTATATGGGAGCGTAAAACCCAATGAGACGCCATATCGTACAGTCATAATTAAAAAGGGGAAATCTCTAGACACAAATTCATTAAACTTAATAGAAGAAGCCATAGAAACAGCAGAAAAATTTAAAAACAACAAGTTAACTCCTATGTGGACTGAAAAAGTTTTAGACGATTTCAGAGTAATTGATTTTGATATAATGAGAAATACAATTCAAAGAATACAATATGTATAAACTTTGGTGTATATATATTAATAAAAATAGGGGGTCGAGATAATGGAAAATTTATATGACATAGTCATAATAGGTTGTGGACCTGCAGGTCTTGCAGCTGGTCTTTACGGCGCAAGAGCTAAAATGAAGACTTTAATACTTGAAAAAGGAAAAACTGGTGGACAAATAGTTATAACTCATGAAGTTGCTAACTATCCAGGATCAGTTGAAAATGCTACTGGACCAAGCTTAATAGCTAGAATGGTAGAGCAATGTAAAGAATTTGGTGCTGAAATAGTTAGAGACTCTATAGTAGACACTGAATTAGAAGGAAATATAAAAGTATTAAAAGGTGAAAAAGGTGAGTACAGAGCTAAAACTGTTATAATAGCTACTGGAGCTACTCCTAAAAAATTAGGATGCCCAGGAGAAAAAGAATTAACAGGTAAAGGAGTTTCTTACTGTGCTACATGTGACGCTGACTTCTTCGAAGATTTCGAAGTATTCGTAGTTGGAGGAGGAGATAGTGCTATAGAAGAAGCATTATACTTAACTAAGTTTGCTAGAAAAGTTACTATAGTTCATAGAAGACAAGGTTTAAGATGTGCTAGATCTATAGAAGATAAAGCAAGAGCTAATGAAAGAATAGAATTCTTATTAGATACAGTTATAGATGAAATAAAAGGTGATGGATTAGTTGAATCAGTAGTATTTAGAAATACTCAAACAGGTGAAACTAATGAATACTTCGCTGATGAAGAAGATGGAACTATGGGAATATTCATATTCGTAGGATTTGATTCTCAAACTGAGTTATTCAAAGGTAAAGTGGATATGGATGACTATGGATACATCAAAACAGATGATAATATGTTAACAAATATACCTGGTGTATTTGCTGCAGGAGATTGTAGAGTTAAATCATTAAGACAAGTCGTTACAGCAACAGCTGATGGAGCTATAGCTGCAGTAACAGCTGAAAAATATGTAGAAGCAAACTTCGAAGAAGAAGTTACTAATTGCTAATAAAAAAGTACGTTTAACAAGGTTATCGGGGGATGATGTTTATTAAATTAAACATTACTTAATGAACGGTACTTAAATTAAAATAGCTATTAATATATTAAAAATATATTAAAATATATAAAATCCAATAGGGGGATACTGAAATGATAGCATTAGAAAAAATACATTCAATCCAGAAGTATTAGAAGCAGAAGGGCTAGTATTAGTTGATTTCTGGAGCCAAGGTTGTGAACCTTGTAAAGCATTACTTCCAGATATAGAAAAATTTGCAGAAGCATATGGGGAAAAAATAAAGTTCTGTAAATTCGATATAACTAAAGCTAGAAGAGTTGCTATAAAAGAGAAGGTTTTAGGTCTTCCAACTATAGCTATATACAAAGATGGAGCTAAAATAGATGAAGTAACAAAAGATGATGCTACAGTTTCTAATATAGAAGCTATGATAAAGAAGCACTTATAAGAAATTAATGGGGATTTAATTCCCCGTTAAAATAAATTAAGTTCAAAAAATTAGGGGGTGCCAATATGCGTCTTGAGTTAGGGAAAATCTTTATAAAAGATGTACAATTTGGAGCAGTAACAGAAGTTAAAGATTCAGTATTATACATCAACAAAGAAGAGATGTTAAAAGAAATTGGTGGAGATGAACATATAAAATCAATAGATTTAGATATAGTTCGTCCAGGGGAAAGCGTTAGAATAATACCAGTTAAAGACGTTATAGAACCGAGAGTAAAAGTTGATGGTAATGGAGGAATATTCCCAGGAGTTATATCAAAAGTTGACACTGTTGGAGAAGGTAGAACTCATGCACTTAAAAATGTTGGAGTTGTAACAACTGGTAAAATAGTTGGTTTCCAAGAAGGTATAATAGATATGACTGGTCCTGGAGCTGAATATACACCATTCTCTAAGTTAAACAACGTTGTTGTTATAGCTGAACCAATAGATGGTTTAAAGCAATACGATCACGAAAGAGCTGTTAGAATGATAGGATTCAAAGCTGCTATATACTTAGGAGAAGTTGCTAGAAACTTAACTCCAGATGAAGTTGTAGAGTACGAAACTAAGCCATTATTAGAGTCAGTAGCAGAGTATCCAGAACTTCCAAAAGTAGGATATGTATACATGCTTCAAACTCAAGGATTATTACATGACACATATGTTTACGGAGTTGACGCTAAGCAAATAGTACCAACATTATTATACCCAACTGAATTAATGGACGGAGCTATAGTAAGTGGTAACTGTGTTTCAGCTTGTGATAAAAACCCAAGTTATGTACACATGAATAACTCAGTAGTTGAAGATTTATACCTACAACATGGAAAAGAAATAAACTTTGTAGGCGTTATCATAACTAATGAAAACGTATACTTAGCAGATAAAGAAAGATCTTCTAACTGGACTGCTAAATTATGTAAACAATTAGGTTTAGATGCTGTAATAGTATCTCAAGAAGGATTTGGTAACCCAGATACAGACCTTATAATGAACTGCAAGAAAATAGAAGGTCAAGGTGTTAAAACTGTTATAGTTACAGATGAGTATGCTGGTAGAGATGGAGCATCTCAATCATTAGCTGATGCTGATGTTAAAGCTAACGCTGTTGTAACTGGTGGAAATGCTAACCAAGTTGTTGTATTACCTAAGATGGATAGAGTTATAGGACACGTTGAAGTTGCTGATGTTATAGCTGGTGGAGCTGCTGGATCTTTAAGAGAAGATGGATCTATAGAAGCTGAGATACAAGTAATAACTGGAGCTACTAATGAAACAGGATTTGGATTCTTAACAGCTAAGGGGTATTAGAAACTGTAATACGATGAGGTTGCTTCGTGACATTTGATATTGTTTCCTTTACACAAAGTCCTGCGGACTTTAAGTGTTTCGTCAACAATATATAAATATCACTTCGCTATAATATATCGTAAATACAAGTGTTTCATAATATAGCTGAGAAGAATATATTTAAATAAAAATAGATTTTTAAAGAGTGTGAATTTAAAAAGGTGTTAAAATGACAATATTAAAATAAATGGGAAAAGGAGATATATTATGAGCTTATTAAGTAATAAAAAGATCATAATCATAGGTGACCGTGACGGAATTCCGGGACCTGCGATAGAAGAGTGTGTAAACACTGTAGAAAATACTGAAATAGTTTTTGCTTCAACAGAATGTTTTGTCTGAACTGCTGCTGGGGCTATGGACTTAGAAAACCAAAACAGAGTTAAAGATGCTACTGAAAAATTCGGTGCTGAAAATGTTGTGGTTTTACTAGGTGCTGCTGAAGCCGAAGCTGCAGGTCTTGCAGCTGAAACAGTAACTGCTGGAGATCCAACTTTCGCTGGACCACTTGCTGGTGTTGAGTTAGGATTGGCTGTTTATCATGTTGTTGAACCAGAAATGAAAGAGTTATTTGACGAATCAGTTTACGAAGATCAAATAAGTATGATGGAAATGGTTCTTGAAGTTGATGAAATCGTTGAAGAGATGAACGATATAAGGGGTCAATTCTGCAAATATAATGCCTAATTAAATCAAAAGGGGTTGAGATAAAGATGGAAAAGATAAAAGTAGTTCATTATGTAAACCAATTCTTCGCAGGAATTGGAGGAGAAGAAAAAGCTGATACGAAACCACATATAGCTGAAAAATTACCTCCAATAAGTTTACAATTAAACAAGTTATTAGGGGATGAAATAGAAGTAGTTGGAACTGTAGTTTGCGGAGACAGTTATTTCGGAGAAAACATGGATGCTGCTAGCCAAGAAGTATTAGGAATGGTTAAAAGCTTCGAACCACAATTATTTATAGCTGGACCAGCGTTCAATGCAGGAAGATACGGGGTTGCTGCAGGAACAATAACTAAATTTGTAAAAGATGAATTAAATATACCAGCTTTAACAGGAATGTACATTGAAAATCCAGGAGCAGATATGTTCAAAAAAGATTTATATATAGTATCAACATCTGACTCTGCTGCTGGTATGAGAAAGGCTCTTCCAAAAATAGCTACATTAGCTAAGAAGTTAGCTAATGGAGAAGAAATAGGATCTCCAGCTGAAGAAGGTTATATAGAAAGAGGAGTAAGAGTTAACTACTTCGCTAAAGAAAGAGGTTCTAAGAGAGCTGTAGACATGTTATTAAAGAAAATAAAAGGTGAAGATTTCGTAACTGAATATCCAATGCCAAACTTTGATAGAGTTGATCCACAACCAGCTATAAAAGATTTATCTAAGGCTAAAATAGCTCTAGTTACTTCTGGTGGTATAGTTCCTAAAGGAAACCCAGATAGAATCGAATCTTCTTCTGCATCTAAATACGGTGAATATTCTATAGCAGGAGTTAACGATTTAACTGAAGAAACTTACGAAACTGCTCATGGTGGATTCGACCCAGTTTATTGTAACTTAGACTCAGATAGAGTTTTACCAGTAGATGTTTTAAGAGACTTAGAAAAAGAAGGAGCTATAGGTTCTTTACATGAGTTCTTCTACTCAACTACAGGTAACGGAACTGCTGTTGCAAGTTCTAAGAAGTTTGCTGCTGAATACGCTCAAAAGTTAATAGCTGCAGGCGTTGACGCTGTAATACTAACATCTACTTGAGGTACTTGTACTCGTTGCGGTGCAACGATGGTAAAAGAGATAGAAAGAGCTGGTCTTCCAGTTGTTCATATCTGTACAGTAGTACCTATATCTTTAACTGTTGGAGCTAATAGAATAGTTCCAGCTATAGCTATACCTCATCCTCTTGGAAATCCTAAGTTAGATCCAGCTGAGGAAAAAGCTTTAAGAAGAAAATTAGTTGAAAAATGCTTAGTTGCATTAGCTACTGAAGTTGATGGTCAAACAGTATTTGAAAAAGATATAACTTTAAAGGATATAATGGCTAACGCTTAATTATGGCTTAGGAGTTTTATAATTGACTTGGGAGCGAGTAAGTCACAGACTTCACGTTAGAATCCTGCGGCTTGCTATATATATTGAGAAAACATTTAAATAAAAATTAAATAGGTGGGTTAACTTTACCCACCTATTTTTATAAAGTCATCCAGTCTTTTATCATAATAGAATTCAAGTAAAAATAATAACATATATACATTGGGGGTAAATATTATGACATTTCCAGTTTTAAAAGGTGCTAGTTATATTTTAGTTCACACACCAGATATGATAGTTAAAAATGGTACTACTTGTGCTGTTGAGAGAGAAACACATCCAGAATCAGAATTTTTAAAAGAAGTTACTAATCATATAAGAAGTTATGAAGAAGTAGTAAATTATATACCAAACCAAGTTTACATAGGAAACAACAGACCAGAAGAATTAAGAGAAATAGCTCTTCCATGGTGCGAATACAAAATGGAAGGAAAAAGAGATGGTAAGCGTGGAGAAATAATGCCACAAGATGAATTTTTAGCAATGATGCAAATATGCGATGCTTTTGATTTAGTTAAATTAAAAGAAGATTTTGTTAATGATATAAGACCTAACTTTGAAAAGAACTACCCAGAGCTAGCTCCATTCTTTGGAAAGCTTAAAGGTGATAATATAGATGATGCAAATGAATTAATAGATTCACACCATGCTGAAGGATTATACCATAATGATCAATTAGTTGGATATGTTAAGAGAGCTCATGATGTTGACGTTAACTTAAACGCACATACAATGTTTGAAAACTTAGTTGTAAAAGCTTCAGGAGTTGTTGCTGCAGTACAATTAATAAGAAAAGAAAATGTTAATCCATTAGATATAGATTATGTAATAGAATGTTCAGAAGAAGCTTGTGGAGATATGAACCAAAGAGGTGGAGGAAACTTCGCTAAGTCTATAGCTGAAATGGCTGGACTTCAAAATGCTTCAGGATCAGACACAAGAGGTTTCTGTGCTGGGCCTACTCATGCTTTAATAAATGCTGCTGCACTTGTTAAATCAGGAGTATATAAAAATGTTATGGTAGTTGCAGGTGGAGCTAGTGCTAAACTTGGAATGAATGCTAAAGACCATGTTAAAAAAGGCCTTCCAGTATTAGAAGACGTTGTTGGAGGATTCGCTGTTTTAGTTTCTGAAAACGATGGAGTTAACCCAATAATAAGAACTGATTTAACAGGAAAACACAGTGTTGGAACTGGATCTTCTCCACAAGCTGTTATGACTGCATTAATAACTAGTGGACTTGATAGAGCTAACTTAAAAATAACTGATGTTGATGTTTACTCAGTTGAAATGCAAAACCCAGATATAACTAAGCCTGCTGGAGCTGGGGATGTTCCAGAAGCTAACTATAAAATGATAGGTGCTCTTGCTGTTAAGCGTGGAGACTTAGAAAAGAAAGAATTAAAGAACTTTGTAAGCGAAAAAGGTATACCAGGTTGGGCTCCAACTCAAGGACATATACCTTCAGGAGTTCCATATATAGGATTTGGTATAGATGATTTAACTTCTGGAGATAAAAACAGAGCTATGGTAGTTGGTAAGGGAAGTTTATTCTTAGGAAGAATGACTAACTTATTCGATGGAGTTTCTTTCATAGTTGAGAGAAATCAAGGTGTAGAGGAAGAAGCAGCTGCAGTTTCTAAAGAAGAAATCAAGAAAATTATAGCACAATCTATGAAAAAATTAGCTCAAGATATGTTAATAGAAGAGTAGGAATAGAAGACGTATAGAATTTTATAAAAATTCATTTTGAGGGGAGATCTGGTTATGCCTAAAAAGATTATAGCCGAAACTTTTTTAGATATAGCAAATGCTATTGAAAGCGGCGAATTTGGTAAAAAAGTTAGAATTGGTTTGACTACATTAGGTAGTGAGCATGGAACTGAAAATTTAGTTAAAGGTGCTCACCTAGCTAAGTCAAATTTATTTGATATAGTTTTAATAGGGCCTAAAGTTGAAACTGAACTTGAGGTTGTTGAAGTTAATGAAGAAAGCGAAATGCATTCTAAAATGGAAGAATTATTAGACTCAGGTTACATAGATGCTTGTGTAACTATGCATTACAACTTCCCTATAGGAGTTTCTACAGTTGGTAGAGTTATAACTCCAGGTAGAGGAAAAGAAATGATACTTGCTACTACTACAGGAACAAGTGCTACAAACAGAATAGAAGCTATGGTTAGAAATGCTGTTTATGGTATATCTACAGCTAAGTCTATAGGAATCAAAAAACCTACTGTTGGTATATTAAATGTCGACGGTGCTAGACAAGTAGAAAAAGCTTTAAAAGATTTACAAGCAAATGGATACGATATATCTTTTGCTGAATCAGTTAGAGCAGATGGTGGTTGCGTAATGAGAGGAAATGACTTATTATGTGGGGCTCCAGATGTTATGGTTACTGATACTTTAAGTGGAAATATATTTATGAAAGTATTCTCTTCGTTTACTACTGGTGGAGATTATGAAGCACAAGGATTTGGATATGGTCCTGGTGTAGGTGAAGACTATGATAGAAAGATATTAATATTATCTAGAGCATCTGGTTCTCCAGTTGTTGCAAATGCATTAAGATACGCTTATGACGTTGTTAAAGGTGATGTTACTAAGGTATCAAAAGATGAATTTAAAAATGTTAAAAATGCTAAATATGACGATATTATAGCTGCTTTAACTAAGAAAGAAGTTAAGAATGATAATGATGAGGAAGTAGCTATGCCGGCAAAAGAAGTTGTTACTCATCAAATATCTGGTATAGATATAATGGATTTAGAAGATGCGGTTAAAGTTTTATGGAAGAATGGAATTTATGCAGAAAGTGGTATGGGATGTACGGGGCCTATAGTTCTTGTTGCTGATGGAAAAGGAGAAGCGTGTGTTAAGATGCTTCTAGATGCAGGTTATACTGCTAAATAATTAAAAAACGAATCCTTGCCATGGAAGTAGTTTGAAGACTGAGTTATTAGTGGGTGTAGGATTTGTGGTATGTTTTGCTCCATACAAGCTGGGAAGATGCTTGTAAATGTCGCTGCAACATACACACAAATCCTACACTTAACTGACAACTCAGTCTTTTTTTTGAGAAAATGATATTTAAATGCCTCTGCAACATACACACAAATCCCTCGCCTAACTGATAACCTAGTCTTTTTTTGGGTATTTTTTCAAAATTATAATAAATTAAAATGAATATTAGCTTATCAATTTATGTAAAATAAATAGTGAAAATGTCGTAATAATGAGTAAATTAATTTTTGAAAAAAATAATATTTAATATATTGATTAAAGTAATTAAAAAATAAGATAAAACAAATAAAATGTAAAAAATGGAAAACGATTGAGGGTGCTTTAGGGAATATTTTTCAGTATAATAAAAAAGAAGAATAAATTAATAAGGGATATAATAGGTTTAAATATAGAGGCTATGAAATATGTTTGTATATGGGCACTTGAAACATATGGAGCTAATAGTGCAACCGGCTATTTAAAGATATAAGTATAAAATTACTTTTATCATTTAAATAGCCTTTTTTATGCTAAAAATGTTGTATTTACTAAGAATTTGTGGAAAATCTATAAAATTTAGTTATATCAATATTATATGTTTTGAGCATAAAAAAGCTTTTTGAGCAACGGACGAAGTCGTTGGCGACATGAGTGAAGCGAATTTTTATGCTAAAAATGTAGATAAACTATGAAATAAATCGAAGATAATTTTTATTATGAAAAATTAAGGAGAGTTAAATGAGTAGAAAAAGAATTAAAGTTGGAGCAATATCTATACTTTTATTAATATGTATCGTCACCGTTCAAAAGATATCATATGCAAGTTTGACATCCAAAGATAAAGTAACCAATACATTAAATTTGGGGGATATAAATATAGAAGTAAGTGAAACGTTTACACCGCCTAAAAATTGGAATGGAGATGAATATAGCAAAGCAGTAAAAATAAAAATAATAGTACATCACCAGCACTTATAAGAGTATGTATAATTCCTAGGTGGGTGGATGAAAAAGGAAATGCATGGCCAGGAGATACTAACTTAGTAACATTAAACTATGAAACTAATAATATAACAGCAAATCAAAACACAACAGAAGATGATAAATGGATCTATGGCAACGACAATTATTATTACTATAACACTATAGTTTTAAATGACGAAGAAACAACTCAAATTTTAAAATCAGTAAGCGCAAACATTCCGGAAGAATTACAAGAAAGATATAAAAATAAGACTTTGATAGTAGATGTAAAAGCAGAGGCTGTACAGGCTACGAAAGATGCATATAAAAGAACTTGGAACAATATTGAAAATCAAGGAATACATAAAATACTAGAAAATTTATGTACTAGGTAAAATAATTTCAGGGAGAATATACTATGGAAAATAAAACAATGTTAAAAAAATTAGGAAATATACTTTTTTATGTAGTTCTAATATCTTTATTATCCATATCATTTATTATGGTAAAGTCTGTAAAAGAGGGAAAACAGCCAACTATAATGGGACATAAATTTTTTACAGTCATGACAGGAAGTATGCAACCTTCAATAATGGTTGGAGATTTAGTAATAGCTAAAGAATTACAACCTGAACAAATAAATGTAGGGGATGTAATAACATTTAAAAGTCAAAATTCAGGAAACATAACAACACATAGAGTAAAAGAAATCATAAAAGATGGAGCAGGAATAAAATACATAACACAAGGTGATGCAAATAATGTGCAGGATCAAAATCCAGTAGAATCAAACGCAGTTATAGGTAAAGTTGTTAAATGTATACCGAGGGTTGGAATGGCTATGTCATGGATGAAGTCACACCTATCACTAATTATAGTAGGAATATTTGCAATAACAGCATTAAGTGCTATAGGTAGCAACCTTAGAAAAAACTAAAATCTATAGATGAAGAAGAAAGACAAAATAAAGAAAGAGAAAAAGCGGATGCATAAAACAACTGTAACAGTAAGTGCTGATTACATAGATTGAGTAAATATTTAATTTTGGAGGGAATAAAATGAATAAGAAAGTTCAAGCGTTAGCAGTATCAGGAGTACTGACAGTAGGTGTAATAGGGGGAACACTTGCATGGTTTACATCTCAAGATAAAGCAACAAATACTTTTAACACAGCATCAAATAGTGATAATAATGGTAGTGGAATAAAAATAATCGAGGAATTTGAAAAACCTGAAAACATGCTTCCGGGTGATAATGTAAATAAAGATGTACAAGTAAAAAATACTACAACATATGATCAATTTATAAGAGTTAAATTCATACCTAAATTTGTAAAAGTAACAAAAGATGGTAGTGGAAATGAAGTTAGAGAAGAAATAGCAGAAGTAAATGGACAAAAATTAGACACTGGTAATATAGAATTAAATGTCGTTAAAAAAAATGTGAATGAAAGTAAAAATAGTGGAACTTGGTTTGCTGGAAGTGATGGATATTATTATTATATGGGAAAAGTAGCTAAAGGTGATTATACTAATACATTACTTGACTCTGTAACATTAGCTAGTGATGCAGGAAATGAGTATAGAGGATTAGGTTTTGACGTAGATGTTCAAGCTGACTCTATTCAAGCATCAAATAATGCATATGGAGATTGGGTTACAGCAGATGGATTAAAAGATACTTTTAGTAACTTACAAAATCAAAGTGCTGTAAGTCCAACAGATTCTGAAGAACCAAATCAAAAAAACTAAGATTATAATTAAAAAATCTAATAAAGGAGTGAGAATGTGAAAAGCTGTCTAAGAAAAATTTTAGTAGTCACTTCACTTCTTTCAATAATAACAACTATAAAGGTGGATGCAGATACATTGGCTCCACCTAATGTTGAATTATTGGGAAATGCGAATGAATTAGTATACATACCTGATGATGATTTATTTCTACAACACCCTAACATGATTCCAGGAGATTATATAAGAAGAACTTTAGAAATTAAAAATAAGCATAAATACCCATACGAACTTTTCTTAAGAGCAGAGAGAGTAAGTCCAAAAGAAGAATATGATCTTTTAGATAAACTAGATTTAAAAATTTCATATAAAGATGAAGTCATATATGATGAAGCAGTTAATGGAGAAGATAAATTAACAAAAGGTATAAGTCTAGGAGTATTTAATCCAGGGCAAGAAGAAAATCTTATTGCGGAAGTCAAATTAGATGGAGCATCTACTGGAAATGAATATAAAAATAAATCTGCTCAGATAGATTGGATATTTACAGCAGTTAGAAGTGAAGATGAAAGTAAAAATAATGATAAAGAAACTTTAGATAAATCAGATAAAGTTGATAACAAAGATAAAACAGATCAATATCCAAATGATTTAGAATCAGATGAGGATGATATGTGGAGCGAATCGCCAAAAACAGGAGAAGATGGGATTTTTATATATGTAATATTAGGGATAACTAGTATTTTACTTTTATTAATTAGTAGAAAAAACAAGAACTCTAAAAAGTAAATATGTTTATGCAAGGAGTGTGGAGGAACATTAAATGAAAAAATAGATTAGTATCTTGTGTAATGGTACTAACAATGTTAATTATATCAAGCTTAGGGAATATTGAAGGTAAATCTACTTCATATGCTCAAGAAATAAACAATTTAACTATTAAGGAAGTAGCAAGCGAAAATCCAATACATACACTGGATAATAAACTTTTGTTAGAACAAAGCACTGAAAAAATATCAGATACACAGTTGAAAGTAAATTTAAAAATAAAAGGAAATGAACAAGATTTAAATATTAAAAATACGTCTTTTGAAAATAAAATATCTGACAACTTTGAAATAAGTTCAGAGAATATTTCCGTAAACGGAATTAAAGAAAAGGAAAATATAAAAGGTGAAGTAACAAACTCTAAAGATAGTATAAGCGTTAATTTAGGAGATATATCTTCAAAAGAAGTAGATTTATCTTTTGAAGCAAAACTAAAAGATAATGCTCAAAAATGTGAAAATGAATCTTTAAATTTAAAATCAGAGATTAGATATAAATTAGAAAACAGTGAACAAGAAGTATTAGAAAACTTTCCTAATGCTAAAGTTACTTTGGACAAAGTAGTAGAAAAAGTAAATCCAGAAGCTATACAAGCAGAATATAAATCAGCACCACAAACAACACAAAATACTGAAAGATGTCAAGGTAATAAAAATTTAGAAATCAATAAAAGCGCTAAAATAAATGAAAATGGAACATATAATATAACATTAGAAGCAAAAGGGGAAGGATCGATTCAAAATTCTAAAAAAGCTGATATAGTACTTGTAATAGATTCGTCAGGAAGTATGAATGATAAAATAGACAAAGTAAAAACTGCAGCTAAAAATTTAAGCAAAAATATTTTAAACGGAAGTAATAATGACCAAGTTAGAATATCTGTAGCGAATTTTTCATACAACTATAACTTTTCCAATATTATAAACCAGGAGCAAGTTCTGAAGTTCAAACAAACTTTACATCAAATTTAAACAAAATAAATAGAGCTATTTATAATATAAACCCAGGTGGAGGAACAAATACTCAAGATGGTATATGGAGAGCACAAAATCTTTTAGAAAGTTCAAGAGATGAAGCTAATAAATATGTAGTGTTTTTTTCAGATGGATTGCCAGTGAACTCTAGAGATTATTGGGGATATACAGGATTTGACATACACGTTAAGAGTGCGCAAAGAGAGTACTATAGATACTTTACAGGGTACGGAGCTCCTACAAAAGTTACTATTGGAGGAATTGGATATAATCCAAATCCAGAGACTATATATGTAAATAATAATCATAGATATAAAGATGCTAAATTTTATAGTGTAGGATTATTTACTAATGCTCCTGAGGAGGAAAAAAGTCAAGCTATAAACTTTTTAAAAACTATTCAAAATGTAATTGATCCGAGTGAATATGCAGATAAATATTATACTCAAGATTTAAATAGTATAAATGGAATATTTAATGATATAAGTAATGAAATAAAAGAAAATATAAATGCTTCAGTAGCTAAAGAATCTATTATACATGATGTAGTTTCAAAAGAGTTTAATATAGTGGATAAAAGCTTTAAGATAACAGATTTAGATGGAAATGAAATACAGATACCGCCTGAAAATGTTGTTGTATCTGAAAACTCAAAAGGCGAAGATGAAATAACGTTTAAAATAGGTAATATTATTGCAAATAAAAAAGCTGGAAATGGAAAACTTACAGGGGGGATTAAAGTAAGTTTTGATATTTCAACTAAAGATCCATACTTTGGGGGTGAGAAAATTCCCACAAATGCAAATGCAGAAATTAAATATAAAGATCCTATAAATGGAAGTGATAAGGAACAAGCATTTAATAAGCCTATAGTTGATATACCTTATCAAACGGGAAAGGTAACTATAAAAAAGAAATCGTAAAGAAAGATAAAAATGGAAACTGGACGGTAGTTAAAGATAGTGATGTAAATCGTAATGATAGGTTCTCTATATCAATAATTGGGAATTCAGGTAGCCAAAATCATAAATATACAGTGGATTTAAACGGAAACATGAAAACCTCTATGCCTTTTTATTTAAGAGGTGAAAAAACTGATATATCTAGTAATAAGGATTTTTCAAAGAACTATTTTACAGAAGGTTTATATGATGTAGAAGAAATTGTACCTATGAATTATGAAAAAGTTCAGGTATGGATAGATGAAGATTCTGCAGATAATAGGACTAAATGGGTTAAATTTAAAGAGTACGTAAATGATAAAAAAAATATTGATGAAAATAAAGCAAGAGATGGGAAGTTATTTATAGGTAAAGATAACAATAACATTAATATAAAAGTAAGTAATACTTTAGTGAATGATATGTTTTGGCAAGATAAAGCATATGTAGAAAATAAACTTAAGTATGATTAGAGACTGGGTTAATGGTGGGCTCGGGATTTGTGTGTATGTTTTGCTCCATAAAAGCTGTGAAGATGCTTGTAAATGTCGCGGCAACATACAGCACAAATCCCTCGCCAAAATATAAGCCAGTCTTTTTGTGTTGGATGAAAAATGAATGTCGCTGCAACATAAAATTCAATCCCTCGCTCCAAGTATAGCTCAGTCTTTTTGTGTGAGAAAATAAGATGACAAAGGTAATGAAACTTTATATAATGAGATTACAATAAATAAGCTTAAAGTATATATTAAAATTAATAAAATAAGAATATGAGGTTTTGTAAACAGCAGTAATTATTAAGGATGTGTTTTAATATGATTATAAAAAAGCTAAAATCTTTATCGACATTTTGGAAAATGACCCTTATATCATTTATATCTATAGTAGTAATATTTTTAATAACTTATATATCTCAATTTATAGTATTTAGAGTTTGGACTATAAAATATGAAAAAGAAGAAATTCAATCAAGAGCTAATGAACTAGAAATTTTACTTAATAGCAATAGCTCATATGAAGTTCAAAAAGAAATTTTAGAATCTATGAATTTAAATGCTATTATATATAATTCAGATAACAAAGAAATTTTAAATACAATGGATGAAAAACCTAAACATTTCAATTATCAAAAACCAAGTTCATATATTATAGATACATCTTTGAGCGTAAACAACGACAAGGTAAGCTTAATAACTCCAGTGCATATAGGTGATCAAAAATACTATATGTATTTAGAGCGAGAAAGTGAATTATATGATGATTTCCTGGAAAATACAATCCTTATAATTGTTTTTATGTTGATAATAGGATTAATAATAAGTTTAATAGCAGGAATATATATATCAAGACAGTTTATAAAAAAATTAAACAACTTAAGCAACACTATGAAAGAAGTACAAGAAAAAGGAATAACAAGTAGAGTATATATACAAAATCCAAAAGATGAGTTTGATAAAGTTAATATAATATTTAATGAAATGATGGACTCAGTTGAACACTCATTTGGAGTACAAAGACAGTTTGTTCAAGATGCATCACACGAACTTAGAACCCCTCTAACCATATTAAAAGGACATTTAAAGATGTTAGATAGATGGGGTAAAAATGATCCTGAAACACTAAATAAATCGCTTAAAATAAGTTTAGATGAAGTTGATAGATTAACAAAACTTGTAAATGATTTATTAGAACTTGGAAAATTAGACAACAAAACAATAGTTGATGAAGAAATAGAAAAAATAAACTTAGAAGCTTCAATATATCAAATTATATATGACTTTGAAGTCATAAGAAAAGATGTTGATTTTAAATTTGAGTGTGAAAAGATGCTTATATTTATATGAACAAGAAACATTTTAAGCAACTTTTCATAATATTTATAGACAATGCTATAAAATACTGTGAAAAAGATGAAAAGGAAATAAAAATAAAAGTGTACAAAGAAAGAAGGAAAATATACATATCTATAAAAGATAATGGTATAGGAATAGAAAAAGAAGAAATTCCAAAGATAACAGATAAATTCTATAGAGTTGATAAATCAAGAAAATATAACAATAGCTTTGGAATAGGACTATCTATTGCAGCTCAAATAATTAATTTATACAACTATAAATTGAAAATTAAAAGTGAAGTTGGAATAGGAACAGAGATACTTATAGAATGTAATCAATAAACCAAGGATGAAAATTAAATTCTTGGTTTTACTTTTTGCTAAAGAAAAATAAGTAGCAACCGATATTTATATGTGCTAATATATGGATATCTAAATTAATAATTAGTATAGGGAGGATTTTATGAGCACTTTCAAAAAAATAGTCATAGGATTAGTTGTTTTCATTGTAGCTGTTCCGATGGTGGCTTTTGGATATTTTTATTTCAAGCTAAACTCTATATATGATAGTAGTGCAGCTAAAGATGTAAAAGAAAAGGTTGAAAAAGCTGATGATAAAGATGGTATAACTAATATATTATTAGCTGGAGTTGATGGAAACAATCTAGATAAGGGAAATAGATCTGATTCCATGATGGTTTTAACTATCGATGAAAAAATAATGATATTAGAATAACTTCTCTTGCACGTGATACTTATGTTCAAATTCCAGGTTATGGAGAAGAAAAATTAACGCATGCTTACGCTTATGGGGGGCCTGCGCTTTTACTTCAAACTATAGATAAAAACTTTGGACTTAAAATTGATAAGTATGCTGTTGTAAGTTTTAGCTCTTTTGAAAAAATTATAGACGCTTTAGGTGGAGTTGAAATAGATGTATTACCTAAAGAGGTAAGTTATATTCCAGGTGTAAATAGTGCTGGTAAACAAACTTTAAATGGAGCAGAAGCTCTAGCATATAGTAGAATAAGATATGCAGATGATGCTTATCAAAGAGATAATAGACAAAGAACTGTTATGCAAGCTGCATATAACAAATTATCAAGCAATCCAGGAGATCTTATGGAAATAGGAAACACTATATTAGGATATACAAAAACTAATATACCTCCAATGGAAATATTTAAATTAGCTAATAAAGTTATAAAAATGAACTTTACAGAATTCCCACAACTTGAATTCCCACTTGAAGGACATAGAGATGGAAAATAGTAAGCAAAGAAAAAGGATGGGTAATTCTTTGGGATAAAGAATACAATAACGAACAACTTAAAAAATTCATATTTGATTATAAAAATTACACTCAACAATAAGTGAGGTAAAAAAGCTATCTATTTAGAGTAGGTATCGATAGAAAGCCTTTGAGTTTTGCTCCCAAAGCGGAAAGAACGCTTTAAAGGTCGCTAAAACTTAAAGGCTTTCTATTCTATACTCTAAATTAGATAGCTTTTTTATATTGTAAGAGGAATAGGGGATTTTAATTTTGGCGAAACGTGTAAAAAAATTGAAAAATTTAGCTAAAAGGTGTAAAGTTTTAAAATAAGGGGTCGATACATAAATCGTATGGGGAAAAACACACTAAGAGGAGGGCCAAATGGAAGAAACGATAGACTTAAGGGAATATTTCCAAATAATTAAAAAACGAGCGTGGATAATCGCACTAATAACTGTAATAGCAATGATAATAAGCGGACTTATAAGTTTCTTTGTATTAAAACCAGAATATCAAGCAAGTACGACTTTAATAGTTAATGCAGAACAAAGTGCTGCAACTAATAACATGATAACAGGAGATCAGTTAAATGTTACTCAAAAGTTAACGTTAACATATGGTGAGATAATAAAATCAAAATCAGTACTAAATTCAGTAATAAATAAATTAGATTTAAACATGACTTATGATGAGTTACTTAATAGTTTAAAAGTAGAGCCAGTTAAGGATACTCAAATATTATCTATAAGTGTTACAAATACAAGTCCAAGCAAGGCTATGAAAATAGCTAATGCTATACCTACAATATTTTCTAAAGAAGCAAAAAGAATAACAAATGCAAACAGTGTTGAAGTAATAGATAAGGCGAGAGTACCTGAAAAACCAGTAAAACCTAATAAGGTTATGAACGTAGCAATAGCTGGAGTTTTAGGGTTTATGATAGGGCTATTCATAGTATTCTTATTAGAATTTATGGATAGAAAAATGAAAACAGCTCAAGATATCGAAAAATATCTAAACTTACCTACGCTAGGAGTAGTACCTAACGAAAATATAGAAAAGAAAGGTAGAAAAAGCATGCTAAAAAACTAATAACTAAAAGAAATCCAAAATCACCAATATCAGAAGCATACAGAACTATAAGGACTAATATAGAATATTCAAATATAGATAAAGAAATAAAATCAATACTAGTAACAAGTTCTCAGCAAAATGAAGGTAAAAGTACAGTAATAGCTAATTTAGCAGTAAGCTTTGCTGCTATGGAAGGTAAAAGAATACTAGTGGTTGAGGGAGACTTAAGAAACCCAACAGTACACAGAATGTTTAACATAAGCAACACTCATGGAATCACAGATATTTTAACTGGACAAAAATCATTTGATGAATGTGTTAACAAAACAGAAGTAGATGGTTTAGAAGTATTAACTTGCGGTAAAATACCTCCAAACCCAGCAGAGATGTTAGCATCTAAAAAAATGAAAATCTTCTTAGAGTCTTTAAAAGATTACTATGATTATGTATTTATAGATGCACCACCAATAGGAATAATAACTGATGCAGGAATACTATCTACATATACAGACGGAAGTATATTAGTAGTTGCATCAAAAGAAGTAGATATAGAAATGGCACAAATAGCAAAAGAAAGATTAGATAAAGTAGGTGCTAACATACTAGGGGTTGTACTTAACAAGTTTGAAGACACTAATGGATCTTACGGATACTATAACTATTACTATGGAGCATAAAACTTTTAAAAAGTTACCTATTTTCAAGGTAACTTTTTTGTTCGACAGATTTAGGCAAAAAAATAAATAAGTAAATGTTATATTATATCAGAGAGTGAAAATTAGGAGGAAATAATGATGAAGTATAAAAGAAATGAAAAACTTGTTATAGCTATAGCTTGTTCTTTAACTGCAGTTGTAGTAGTAGGATTTACACTCATGGGAGGATCTTTTAAATCAAAAGAAGAACATTACGTATCTAGAGTATCTAGCTCTAAATCAGAAATAAACATATCTAAAAATGATTATGAAATTATAAAACAAGAAGAAAAAGATGGAATAAACACATTTGTAGTTTTAGAAAAAAAGGACTTTAATAAAGAGGAAATGGGACAACTTTCAAAAAATATAATAAAGGATATGAATAAAAACTTTAATATTTATATATTCGACGATAAAGAAAAAGCACAAGATTTCAACTACGAAGCAGATAAAACTCAAACTCTTATAAAAGCAGTAGATCAACAACAAGTAGAAGTTCAAACATATCACACAATAAAAGAAGAACCTAAAAGTGTACCACAATATTATGCAGTAGAATCTATAAAAGATGTAGATGGGAAAACTCAAATATCATTAAGTCTTGAAAGTATAAAACAACCTGAAAAAGCATTAAGCCAAATGAAGTTTTTAGGAGAAACAATAAAGGATTTAAATAAAGATAAAAAATAGAAAAATTAGAAATAAAAGCATTTAGCAAAGATAGCCAAGCTCCAAATTGGGAATATACATCAGAAAATAAAAGCTTAGTTATACAAATGAATTAGTAGAAATATAAAAGTAGAAAGGAGTATACTATGAAAAATAAAAAATATTAGCTCTAACAACGGTGATAGCATTATCTACAACAACACTTGCGTTTGCAAATGAAATAAAAATAGTTGAAAAAAATGGACAAGATTATGTACCTTTTAAAACATTAGTAAAAAAACTAGGCGGGGAAGTAAAAGAATCTAAAGAAGAATTAAAAGTAAATGTAAACTCAAAAGAAGTAATAATTCAAAATAAATCATCTTTTGCAAAAGTAGATGAAAATTACTATCCATTAGAAGAAAAAGAAATAAACGGATACAAAATTCCAATAGATACAAAACCAATATACGAAAATAAAGAGGTATATGTATCTCCAGAGTTTTTAAAAAGTGCTAATTTATTAAATTTTGATATAGAAGATGGGAAACTAATAATAAATAACAAGGTTGAAAAAGAAACTGTTTCAGAAGTAAAGGAAGAACCTAAAAAGAAATACCTCAAAATAGTTCTGAAGTAAAAAAGAAGAACCTAAAAAGAAACTCAAGAAAAGCCTCAAACTACAACAAAGCCTAGCAAGCCAAGTAAACCAAGCAATAATAATAGTAATTCGAATAATAACACTACTAGTAAACCAGATAACAACAATAATTCAAGTAACAACTCAAACAATAGCAGTAACAATAACAATAACAATTCGAATAATAATAATACTGATTCAAATAATGGATCTAGTGGAGATAACAATAGTAGCACTGAAGGTAATAACGGAAGCAATACAAATGGAGGAAATGATAGTACTGATAACTCACAAAATAATGATTCTCAAACTAGTACGGAAGACAAAATGTAATTTTTTACTTTCACTAATATTTTGATGTGACTATACTTCATAAGTTATCAACAAATATGAGTTAATCATAAATTATTTAAGCGTAAAAAAAGAAATGTAGAAAAAACGCTAAAGAATATTCTGAAAAAGTCGATATATGTAAAATAAAGAGAGCCTTTGTAGAAACTATATACAAATATGGATGAAAATGCTAATATATAGCACGTAAAATAGATTAATATAGGCAGAAAAACGAAGAAAACAAGCAGAAAAACAAGAAAATGGAGGGAAAAATGGAAGAGACTATCGACTTAAAAGAGTATTTTCAGATTATCAAAAAAAGAGCATGGATAATAGTTTTAATAACATCAGTAGCAGTAATAGTAAGCGCAATCATAAGTTTTTTTGTATTAAGTCCAGTGTATGAATCAAATACTACAATTTTGGTAAATAGCGATAAAGCACCTGGAACAGATGTCATAACAACTGACCAGATAAACGTTTCTGAAAAGCTAGCAGTAACTTATGGAGAAATAATAAAGTCAAAGGCTGTATTAGATGAAGTAACAAAATCACTAGGTATAAAAGGTGGTTACGAAGAAATAGCCGATAAAATAAACGTCTCGTCAGTTAATGACACTCAAATAATTTCAGTATCAGTCCAAGATACAAATCCTCAAAGAGCATCTGATATAGCAAACGCTATACCAAAAGCATTTACTAAGGAAGTTAAGCGAATAACAAAAGCTAACAGTGTAAAGGTGATAGACAAAGGAATTGTACCAAAAACACCTATAAAACCAAATAAAGTAATGAATGTGGCAATAGCTGCAGTACTAGGAATAATGATATCTTTATTTGTTATATTCTTACTTGAGTATCTAGATAATAAAATAAAAGTACCTCAAGATATAGAAAAACACTTAGGATTGCCACTACTAGGAGTAGTACCTCATGAAAATAAAGGCAAGAAAGGTGGTAAATAAGATGATAAATATAACAACATTTAATGATCCTAAATCACCAATAGCGGAAAGCTATAGAAGTATTAGAACTAATATACAGTTTTCAAAACTTGACAATGAAATGAAAACGATAGTAATAACAAGTTCTAAACAAGATGAGGGAAAAACAACAGTTTCATCTAATTTAGCTGTTAGTTTTGCTTCCTTAGAAGGAAAAAAAGTTTTATTAATAGATGCAGATCTTAGAAATCCAAGTGTTCACAAAATGTTTACTAAACCTAATGCACTAGGCTTAACTGATGTGTTAGCAGGAAAAAAAGAGTTAAAACAATGTGTTCAAAATACAGAATTAGAAAATCTTCAAATTTTAACAGCAGGGACGATACCTCCAAATCCAGGGGAAATGTTAGAATCTAAAAAATGAGAGAATTTATAGATGTACTAAGAGATTATTACGATTATATATTTATAGATACACCACCAATAGGGATTATTATGGATGCAGGGGTTTTAGCTAACTATGCAGATGGAACAATTTTGGTAGTTGGAGCTAAAGATGTAGAAACAGAAAGAGCAAAAATATCAAAAGAAAGACTAGAAAAAGTTAAAGCTAATGTAATTGGTGCCGTACTTAATAAGTATATAGAAAAAATGGTTCGTATGGGTACTATAGCTATTATTATGAACAAAGTGATTCAAGCAGAGTTTCTAAAAAGAAAAAGAAGAAACACTAAAATTCGCTTCGCTCATGTCGCCAACGACTTTGTCCGTTGCTCAAAAAAATTTTACGCTCAAAATATTAATATATGTATAACTAACTTTCATAGAGAAAACATAATTTTTTATTAGCTAGAATGGGATTAAGCGTAAAAAATTTATGCACTAAAATCGGCGAAAATTTTAGTGCACCAAACAAGTTTAACATTATGAAAATTTGAAAAATTATTGCTTAGGGGTTATGGTAGCACCCTTATAAATATATATTACGGATGCTACCTAAGAAACTTTATATTAAAAATTTAAAAAAATTTATTATTAAAAAGGGGGAGGTTTAAGTTTTTATGGAGACTGAAATCGCAGCCCCAGAAAAAGAAAGTGTATTAGAAAATTT